>JAEWHT010000307.1 GCA_023387695.1 Pseudomonadota bacterium
GTTGAGGGCCGCGAGCACGCAAGCGTGGACCACCGGTTTGGACTTGGCGCGACATGCTTCCAGATTGGCTCCGCCGCCCCCATGCATGCAGGCTTGCACGATCGGCTTGCCGACCGTCATCCGGCAGTTCTCGAGGGCCGCTTCCTTGGTCAGCGCAGCGGCGGATCCGGTCGATCCGACCAGAATCGCGAGGACCAGCAATTGTCTGGGCAGGGTGAGATTCAGACAGCCCTTAAAAGGGCTTGCGGCGCGTAAGGTCATATCGCGGGACCTTGGGTGAAATAGCTTGAAGAAAACGCGATAATCCTACCCCTATTGCCCGGGAGGGCAATCACCAATCGGTAGGGGGACGGAGTGTTCAACGGGGTTAACGACAGCCGACGGCGCCGCGTCCTCGGACGCGCGTGGTGGCAGAACCTGTGCTGGCTGATCGCGCTCGCTGCTGGGCTGATTTCCGGCTGGAACCTCGCAATCGCTGCGGACGGACAGGAGTGGAAAGCAGCGATATGGGAGTCCGACGCAATCTACCGCGGAGCAACAGTTGCCCCCGATCTCGTTCTGCCCGATGTCGCCGAGACGGTCGACCGGCTGACGTCACCACGGATGGCACTGATCAAGCCGGTCGGTTCCGGTCCGTTTCCAGCTCTCGTTCTCATGCATCAGTGCAGCGGGCTGAACGTTGCGGTTGCAGCGTGGGCGCGCGCCGCCGTCGCGCACGGCTACGTCGTCATGCTCATCGACAGCCTCGGGCCGCGCAGCGTCAAGAGCGTCTGCTTCGGTCCGCAAAACGGCGTGAACTTCTTTCGCGGCGAGCGTGATGCGCTGCAAGCGGCCGAGCATCTGCGTCGAATGCCCTTTGTCGATCCGCAACGACTCGCGCTTGTCGGCTTTTCGTGGGGCGCGATGGTGGGCTTGTTGACGGCCAGCCCTCACTACGTCGATGCCTTGAAGTCAGGCCCGGGGTTTGCGGCTGTCGCTAGTTTTTATCCCGGCTGTTTTCGGATCACGCCGAAGGAACGGCCGCCCTACGACATGGTCAATCCGGATATTTCGCGACCGCTTCTGGTCTTGATGGGCGATGCGGACACTGAGACCCCCGCACAGGAATGCCTCGACAAGCTCGACATCGTGAAGCGAGGCGGCGCGCCGGTCGAATGGCATCTCTATGCCGGCGCGACGCATTGCTGGGATTGTCAGCACCGGGACGGCTTCAGCAAGATCGACGCCCGCGGCAATCACGTCACCTATCATTTTCGTCAGGACGTGACCGATGATTCGCGGCGCAGGCTGTTCGAGTTTCTCGATCGGGCCATGCCGAGAGGACCGTAGCGGCGGACGCTCAGCCCTTCGACACCACGGCGCGGCCGTAGGCGGGTTGCGACTGCACCGGCGGATTGGCGGTCTGGGCCGCGAGTTCGCCGATCAGGCGGTCGGCGTCGGCGGCCATGCTGTCGGGCGCCTGGATCACCAGCCGCTCCAGCGCCCAGCGATAGGACGAGACACGCTGCTCGAGCGATTGCTGCACCCACTGGACGATCAGCGAGTTCTCCTGCATGCGCGCGACTGCGTCGTCCTTCTCCTTGGGCGAGAGCTCGGAGACGCGCTTCATGCTGGCCTCGCGCTTCCTGTCGAGATCGATGACGCGGATGGCCGAGGCAAAGAATGGTTCAAAACGCGTGATGTCGTTGCGCACGTCCTCGATCAGTTGCGCATAGCGCGAGGAATGCGAGCGATGCGGCTCGTCGATCAGCGTGCGCCCGTACATCGTGCGGTCGAACACGACCTTCTGATGCCACGGCGACGGCAGCGGCTTGTAGTCACCGAACACGCTCTTCCAGGCCGGCCGGGACAGCGGCGGCTCGATCATGGGATAGGCGAGGTCGCGCAGCTGGCGCTCCTCATCGGTCAACTGGAATTGGGAGGCCTTCAGACCAAGGCTGCCGGTGACTTCAGTGCCGAGCCAGCGATGCATATCGTCGCTGCGCATGTCGGCGCGGGTGCGGCCGAAATCACCGCCGCTGCAGGCAGCAAGCGACGCACCCATCAGCGAAAGCAGGATGGCCGATACGACGTTGCGAATCTGGCGGATGGAGTCCGGCATTGCAAAGGCCGGAATTTAGCGGCGACGACGACGGCGCCCCGGCGCAGTGCCCGCTTCCGGTCCACGGTCGCCGCTGGTTTCGTCCGCTTCGCGCTCGATACGGATGACGGGAAGGATCAGGATCGTTCCCATGCCCTCGCGCGGTGCGACGTCCCCCGACGCGCCCACCCGGCGACCGGCCGGAAATTCGATGATGGTCCCCATGTCAGCTCTCTCAATTGCCGCGCGACACAATGCGCCCCTGCAACATGGGGGGCATTAGGATCAGTTTATGGTTAACGGGGTGTAAACAACCGTTTCGAACCGTAACCGCACGGGCCTGCGGCGCCGTCTCGTTGCGGTACGAGAACCGTTGAAATTGACCGGTTTGCTTCACATCTCGTTTTCCTTAACGAGCCTTTAAAGGAACCGCTGATAGGCTTCCGACAACAGTTTTTCCGAGTTGCGTACCTTCCATGACCAAGTCGCTGTTTCCCGGATTTGACGGGCTGATGACACTCTCCCGCCGCGAGGGCGTGGATGTTCGCCCCACTTTGCTGCGCGTGTTGACCGACCTGTATGTTCAGGCGCCGACCCATAGCGAGGACGAGCAGCGGCAATTCAGCGAGCTTGCGACGCGGCTGATCGACCAGGTCGACGATGCGACGCGCGCCGCCGTCAAGGCGCGGCTTGCGATCTATCCGCAGACGCCCGTTCCGGTGCTGCAGAAGCTCGGGCTGGTCGCCGCGCAAGAAGGCCGCCGCGTGCCGCTCGCACGTGAAATCCCGCGCCCAGCAATCGCCCCCTCGCCTGCCCGCACACCGACCGATGCGGAAGCGCGCATGGCCGCGAATATGGCGATGCAGCCGAAGGAAGCGGCCGAGATCCACGACATGTTCTTCCGCGCCGATTCGAGCCAGCGCGCGCTGATCCTGCACAATCTGGCGCAGACGCCGCTGAAGGCCGCGCCGCGCATTCCGACCGTGCACGCCAAGCGCGCGATCCAGATCCTGGAGATGGCGGCGATTGCCGGCGACATCGACAGCTTCACCTACGAGCTCGGCGACACCCTGATCCTGCCCTCACGTGTCGCGGCCCAGATCGTCGACGATGCCGGCGGCGAGGCGCTCGCGATCGCGGCGCGCGCGCTCGACATGCCGAGCCCGAACTTCCAGCGCATCCTGCTGTTCTTCAAGCCCGCAATCGGCAATTCCGTGAACGAGGTCTATCGCCTGTCGCGGCTTTATGACCGTCTCAGCGATCGTTCCGCGCTGGTGATGCTGGCCGCCTGGCGCGGCTCGACGCTCGCCGTCACGCGCGCGAAGTATCAGCCCGCGCTGCACGACAGCGATCGCCATCGCGCACGCGCGGGCGCAAGCCAGTCGCGGCCGAGCGTGCAGCCCGGCTCGAGCCCGGCCGTGCGCACGGGCAGCGGCGGGTCATCGGAGCGGTAAGTCAGGTCTTCGCCAGGTCGAGAAAGTGCCGGCCTGCGCGGTCCTCGGTCTCAACGATCCAGGCGTCCGGATCGAAGCGAAGCTCCTTGGTCAGGCGCTCTTCCACCGCAGACTCAGCGACCGGCTGCGACGCAATCGGGACGAAGAAGCGATCGACGGGACGGCCGTCGTCATAAGACGTCTGCGGCGCCGGCACGTAAAGCATCGCGTTGCCGTCGAGCAGCGAGACCTTCACGAACACCGCGCCAGCCTCTTCGGCACCGCGACGGCGCACGGCACCGAACACGCCCTCGGTCTGGCACCGGCGCAAATAGGCAGAGACCCAGATATTTGATTTCAAACGCATGAGTGCACGATAGGCCAGCGCTGCAATCAGCACCAGCCTTGAGGTCTCGCGAACCGATGACGATTATTCGACGGGATGGCCGATCGCCGCGGCAAGCTCGCGCAGCAGGCGCTCCGACACCTGACCGGTGACGGGCATCTTGTGCTGGCGCTCGAAGGTCTGGATCGTCGACTGGGTCTCGCCGTTCATCGTGCCCGTGATCTTCAGATTGGCGTAGCCGTATTCGGACAGCGCGCGCTGCACGCCGGCGAGGCGACGTGCCGCCGGGCTCTGCTGCACCGGGATCGGCGCCGGCGGTCGCGCGATCGCGGCGGCGGGCGGTGCCGCCGGGACGGGGGTCGTGGTGGACTTGATGACCAGATTGGTCATGGGATCGCCGGAGCGCGGCGTTGAAGCCGTCGTATCAGTGGGCTTCTCGACCAACTTCTCTTGTGCCTTCTCGGCAGATTTCGGCTCGACGCGAAACTCGGTTGCCTTCGGCTCGAGCGGCGACGTGTCAGCGCCGACGGGACGCGGGCGCGGCATCGGATTGGACAAGGACACGGACGACGGCGCGGGAAGATTGATCACGGTGCCGAACATCGGCGCCGGATGCCGGCCGGTCTGCAGGAACAGCGCATTCGCAACGATCGCGCTCACGGTCGCGACGGCAACGAGGCCTGCCAGCGTGTCCTTGGGACTATGCAAGAGCACGCGCATCACGAGATTGCGCTCGGTCTCGACATCCACGACCGCGGCCTTGGCGCCACGGCGGCGCGGAGCGGCTCCGTCCTTTGCAGACTTCTTAGGCACTTTTCTTCACCAGAGCAGGTTGGTCCTGAACTTCCTGACGCTGCATCGGTGTCAGCGTCGCGATCTTGCTTTCGGCCGGCTTCACTTGCGGCGGCGTATAGACGAGCGGCAGCTTGACGGTGACGGCGGTGCCCTCACCGAGCTTGCTTTGTACCGTCAATTCGCCGAGATGCAACGCCACAAGGCTCTTCACGATCGAAAGCCCGAGGCCCGTGCCTTCGTGACGGCGCTCATAGGTCTTGCCGCACTGGAAGAACGGTGCGCCGATGCGCTTGAGATCGTCTGGTGCGATGCCGACGCCGGTATCGCTGATGCGCAGCGTCAGCTGCGAGGCGGATGCCGCCGCCGTCACGGTGACCTGGCCGCCGCGCTCGGTGAACTTGACGGCGTTGGCGACGAGATTGAGCACGATCTGCTTGAAGGCTCTGGGATCGCCGGTCATCACGGGCAGATCCTGCGGTGCGTCGGTGATGAGATCGATGCCGTTCTCGCGCGCCTTCAGCGACAGCAGATTGCAGCAATGCATCAGCGAGGCGCGCGGCGCGAACGGCTCCGACGCAATCTCGAAATTGCCCGATTCCATCTTCGACATGTCGAGGATGCCGTTGACGACCGACAGCAGATGCTGGCCGGACGCATGGATGAGTTCAGCATATTCCTTGCGCTGGGCAGCCCCAAGCATCAGGCTCTGCTCCTGCGCGATCATCTCGGAGAAGCCGATGATGGCGTTGAGCGGCGTGCGCAGCTCATGGCTCATGGTGGCGAGGAAGCGCGTCTTGGCGGCATCGGCGGCTTCCGCCGCGCTGCGCGCTTGATCGAGCGCCTGCTCCGACAGCTTGCGATCAGTGATGTCGCGCATGACGCCGACGACTTCGGCCTCCTGCATGACGTCACGGCTCTGATCCTGATCAAGCGGCCGGCAGCGCATCTCGACCCAGATGAAATCGATCTGAATGCGCTCGGAACCGGTCGGTTCCCGCCGCAACCGGAACTCCACGCTACGCACGTCGCCGCGCGCAGCATCGGAGAGCGCGGTGAGATAGGCCGGACGATCAGCGACATGGACGCGATCGAACAGGCCGTGACCCTGCAGTTGGGCAACCGGCATGCCGAGCAAGGCTTCTGCCGCCGGCGAGATGAACTGCACCGCGCCGTTGCGCCGATGCCGCGAGATCACGTCACTCATGTTGCGCGCGAGCAAGCGGTAACGCTCCTCCTCGCGCGACAGCAGCGTCACACTGGTGCGCGCGAGCGACTCGGCGCCGAAGGCAAGACCGGCCGCGTAAAGCGTCGCCGACGCGACGCCGAACGCCGTCATCATGGTGCGTTCTGCGGCACTGAGGTCGCCGGCCGGCAACCAGCCGAGCTGGGTGAGCAGAATCAACAGGCCGGCGCAGGACAGTGCGAGCAGCGAGGCAAAGGCGGCGACGCGGCGCGAGGCCGACAGCGCGGCTTCAAGGGGAACCACGACCAGCCAGATCGCGGCGAACGATTCGATGCCGCCGGTCGTGGCCGCGATCGCCATGATCAAGCCGGCGAGCGCCAGCGACGACAGCACGTGAGCGCCTTCATAGCGTCCGGTGCGCGACAGGAACCAGGACAACAGGATCGGCGCGATCAGCCAGGCGAAGGCAGCGACCTCGATCGCGCTCGGCACGCCACGCAGGACGAGATAGACGGGAAATGCGGCAAAGGCAGCCAGGCTTCCGAGAAGCCGCGGCGCCATGAAGGCCCGATGGCGCGCACGCGTCAGCGCATCGTAACGCGCGGAGGGATGCAGCAACGCATCGAGACAATCGCGGATGATACTCAAAACTGTCACAGGTCTCGCGCTTCGGCTCACTCGTCAAAAGACGCGCCGGAACGCCTCCTTGTCGTTGAGCCACCGTGTCAGAGCGACCTTAAACGAGTGCTAAGGCGGATCGGCCCACGGCCGAACGGCATGTGATCGCAGAGATTTTTAGGCGATTTGGCGATGTCATCATCGGGGATGGTGAACACAGGGTTTCGCCGTCCCGCTCATGGTTTCGAATTGGTGGATTTGCTGTCCGGACAACCACGGTGGCCGGCATCAATCGAAAATTTACGAGACCTCAAAATGCGAAGATTCTTGCGTAAATTTTCTGCGAATTAAGCGGAAGGCAATCACTTGCGATTTATCGAGAGTTGCTAGGTCGCTGGCGCCCGCGGAGATCGCCGCGGGCCAGATCTAACGTACAGGTCGATAAGATGCGCTTTCTGCTCCGCATCACATTCTGGCTCGGGCTGGTGCTGGTGCTCCTGCCGCGGGACAAGACACCCGAATCGGAGAAGCTGCCGAACATCGGCGCTGCCGACGCGGTGCAGGCTGCGACCGCGGCCGTCTCCGACATGACCCAATTCTGCAAACGCCAGCCGGCGGCTTGCGAGGTCGGCGGTCAGGCCGCGACCATCATCGGCCAGCGGGCACAGGACGGCGCGCGCAAGATCTACCAGATCATCAACGACAAGAAAGAGCAGATCACCAACGAGAAGAATGACGGCAAGAAGGCGCCCGATCACACCGGCTCGATCACGGTCGCCGGTGAAGGCGATGCCGCCGCGACTGAGGCGCCGCGCGATACGCTGACCCAGGACGATCTCGCGCTTGAATGGCACGGCCCCGAAGCGGCGAATTAAGTACTAAGTCTCATTCGATCTAGCCATCGGCCTGAGAAGCGCAGTTGCACGCCATCAGGCGGGAAGCATAGACCCCCGCTTTTCATTATGCAGCTAATGCTTCAACGCGCCGCTTAAAGCGCTGCCATTGTTGGTGGCGGGCGTGATAGCCAGCGAGAACTCTATCACCCGCACCCGGCAATGTTTGATAACTGTTCACCATTTCTAGTTCGAGGCCCATGAATGTCTTTTGAACATTGTTGATCTTCGTGGGCTTTGCGTCGGGATTTGATTTTCCAGGAACAGGGTTCACTATCGCGTTCTTCTCGCCAAGCAACCAAAAGTCAGTCCCTCCGGCGGCAAGCACAAGCTCTGGGCTAAAGATGCGAACAATGAAAGGCGATATCTGTTGCGGCGTCGCCTTGGCGTTGTAAGCCCGAAACAATAATCTGTTTAACGCCAGCGGTCCGCCAGCATCCACAATGGATGTTACGAGTACTAGCACCCATTCCTTCTCAAGCGGCTCCCATCCCCAACCAAGGAAGGCGGGCTCTAAGCCGAGCGAAACCAGTGCGTCCAAATATTCTTGGCCAGCGGTCAGATGTTCAGTTGGTACAGGTCGGCTATCCACTCGATTACTCCGTCTGACCCGAACGCTGCTTCGCAGAGATTGCTCGCGAACTTTAGGGGTAGTTTTCCGACTGAATATCCGTGCTGTCTTCGCCAGTCTAACACCATTTTCAGCGAAGGAGCTACGGGATGGCTGTGATCGAACTTCGTGGGGTCTATGCCTAGCCTCTTAAATAAGCCCCGAAGATCATGCGTCCACAGCTCCGGCGCGATATCGGGCGCCGGCCAACCGTTAAGGCGCTCTTTAGTCATGATCGCCGCTTTAAGACAGCACTCGACAGAAAAGCCCGCATTCAGCCAGGCCATATCTGGCTGTCTAGCTATCCGAAGCGCCTGCGCGGCCTCGCGATACCGACGGCATAGCTCGAGCCACTCCTGGGGCGTGTTTACTGGTGACGGCTGGATCGCCAAGTTACGCAGACCTCACATCGGTCGGAAAAGGTACCCTTTTTCAACGGGAGCGCCAATTGAGATACTCAATGTGGTCCAAATCCTATCGATTTCGACGGTCCCCGTCCCTATATTGGCGGAAAGCGGGAACCACGGGCCATCGATGACTGCAATTGACGAGATCAGGGACAATTTCGAACTCCTCGACGACTGGGACGACCGCTACCGGTACGTCATCGAGCTCGGCCGCACCCTGGAACCGATGCCCGAGGAAGAGCATTCGACCGCGAACAAGGTGAATGGCTGCGTCAGCCAGGTCTGGCTCCAGAAGTGGGTCGAACGCGGCAATGGCGCGCCGATCCTGAGGTATCGTGGCGACAGCGATGCGCATATCGTGCGCGGGCTGGTCGCGATCGTGCTCGCGCTCTATTCCGGCCGCACGCCGCAGGAGATTCTCGATACCGATGCGATCGCCGTGTTCAACGAATTCGGCTTTCGCGATCACCTGACGCCGCAACGCTCCAACGGCCTGCGCTCGATGGTCGAGCGCATCAAGACCGATGCGAAGGAAGCGCTCGCGGAAGCTTCTTAGCTCCTCATCACGAGCTGCCGTAGGGTGGATTAGCCGAAGGCGTAATCCACCAGTTCTTGCGTCCGCGTAGACAGAAGAGGTGGATTACGCCGAGCGGTCTGCGCTGCGCGCAGTCCGCAGGGCTAATCCACCCTACGGGAGTGAGCGCCTCGCGCTACTTCCCCTTCTTCCGCTGCTGCTGGCCCAATCCCATCTTCTTCGCCAGTTGCGAGCGTGCCACTGCATAGTTTGGCGCGACCATGGGATAGTCGGCCGGCAGGCCCCATTTCTCGCGATATTGCTCGGGCGTCATGTTGTACTGGGTGCGCAGATGGCGCTTGAGCGACTTGAAGCGCTTGCCGTCTTCCAGACACACGAGATAGTCCGGCGCGATCGACTTTTTCAGCGAGACCGCGGGCTTTGCCGGCTCAAGCGGCGCCTCGACGCGGCCCGACGACACCCGCGTCAACGCACCATGCACCTGGCTGATCAGGTTCGGAATCTCGCCGGCCGGCGTCGGGTTGTTGCTGAGATAGGCCGAGACGATGTTCGCCGTCAACTCGATGAAATTCTTGCCCGCGGCATCCGACATGGGCGCGACCTCTCTCCAATCTGCTCCGTCGCGTTGCACGGGCGACGGCGAAGTATTCTCTCAACAATACGTTTGGCCGAAATACGACGACTAGTGAATATGGGTCGAATACTGATCTCGCGACAACAATCGCGAGACTTTACTTGAGCCCGGCGGGTGTTCAGCCGCCGCGCTGATCGAGATGGGAGCGCAGCTCGTCGATCGAGGCAAAGCGCATCATGCCCTCCGGCATCTGCGCCTCGATCGATCCATCGGAATAGAGCGAATAGGCCATGCCATCGACGATGCCGGATTTGAGCACCGTTACCGCCGGCTGCTCCGCCGCCGGCGGCTGGGGCGCAGGCACGGGTGCGGCAGGCGGCTGAGGCGTAGCAGGCTCGAAGGTTGATGCGGGACGCGGAGGCGGTGGCGGTGGTGGCGGCGATGGGCGACGCGCCGCGGGCGGCTCCAGCGGGCGCGTGCGGTCCGGCTTCGGCCAGGCATCGTCGAAGCTCGCGGCCGGCACCTCAGGTGCGGCAGCCTCCGCGGGCTCATTGTTTGGTTGCGGCTGCGCACCCTCGCCCGCCTTCGCCTCGGCGCGCTCGCGCTCCTTGCGCGAACTCGAGGCGAACATCAGGTTCCGTCGGCGCGGTGGTTCGGGCGCGGGAGGCGGCGGCGGAGGTGGCGCTGCTTCCGGCTCGGCCGGCGCCTCAACGCGCGGCTGCGCGGGCGGATCGCCTTGCCATGGCGGTGCAGCCGGCGACGGTTGAGGTTCGGCCCGCGCAGCCGGAGCAGGCGCGCCCGGCGCCGCAAGGCCCGGCGGCAGCACCGGCCTAACCCGAACCTCCGATGGCGCAGCCGTCCCGGCCAGCCGCCGTGCGATGGCTTGCAGCTCAAGCAGCACGACGTAGAGGCCTATCAGTAACATACCGGAGCAGACGCCAATCGTGCCGGAGATTATGAGGGTGCTGCCAAGGCTAAAATCCCTGATGGAATAGCCAAAAGCGACCGCAAGGAGGCCCGCCACCACGGCGAAAATCCCTGCAATCAACAGTGCCACGCTCATCACACACACCCCCGGCCGCGCATCCATGCGCGGCACCCGTTACGCCACGATACCGTCATACTGCGTTCCACGCCAACGACCAATTGCTGCCACCGTTCCTAAAGGGAAGGATATCAGGGACTTATTCACATTCCCTTCAGCAACGGTCCGCTAGCACTCATAGCCTGCCGCGTTTCTGGAATTTGCTGCGTCGCATCAGGAATTTAGCCATAATGCCCAATTACTTGGTAATGGAACTGCGCTATAGGGATTCCGGGGAACAGGCCTGCGCGCACCAGCGGGGCCACGAGGGGATTCTGGGTCACCAATAGCCATGACATCCATCACGACTTCGGCGATCGACACGCCTCAAGGGCGCTCGATTGAACGGACTTGCGACGATCTCGCCATGCTGGTGCTGGCTGTCGTCGCCGTCATCGCAGGCCTGACCTTCCGCGACTACGGGCTCGGCTGGGACGACTACACCCACGCCGAATATGCCGACCTGCTGCTGCGCATGTACGGCTCCGGCTTCAGGGACACCTCCGCGCTCTCCTTCGCCAACCTCTATATGTATGGCGGCGGCTTCGACATGGTCGCAGCACTGCTGCACAAGATTCTCCCGCTAGAGCTATTCGAGACGCGACGACTGGTCGGC
Source organism: Pseudomonadota bacterium (assembly GCA_023387695.1). Classification (GTDB taxonomy): domain Bacteria; phylum Pseudomonadota; class Alphaproteobacteria; order Rhizobiales; family Xanthobacteraceae; genus Bradyrhizobium. The sequence continues at coordinate 11,175 of JAEWHT010000307.1, forward strand.
GCGATCGTCGGCGTGATCGGACTTGCAGTGACGTGGCGGCTCGGCCGCCGCGTCGCCGGACCGCTTGCCGGTCTTGGCGCGCTGCTGCTGCTGGCGCTCTGCCCGATTTTCTACGGCCACATGTTCATGAACCCGAAGGATGCGCCCTTCGCGGTGGCGATGATCATCCTGATGCTTGGCCTGGTGCGGCTCGCCGAGGAATATCCGCAGCCCTCGCCGCGCACGATCCTGATCGTCGGCCTCGGCGCCGGTCTCTCGATCGGCTCGCGCATTCTCGGCGGCCTCGCGCTGGTCTATGCGATGATCGGCTTTGTGCCGCTGTTCCTGGAGGAACTGCGCACCGAAGGCGTCCGCGAGGCTACCAGGCGCTTCGCTCATGTCGTCTACGTGCTGCTGCCCGGCCTCGTGCTCGGTTACCTCGTGATGGGGCTGATCTGGCCGTGGTCGATCATGGAGCCCGGCAATCCCTTCGAGGCCCTGACTTATTTCTCGCACTTCTTCGAGAAGCCCTGGAAGGAAATGTTCGACGGTGCGATCGTGTCCGTGCCCGACATGCCCTGGTCGTATCTGCCGACCCTGTTCGCGCTGCAGCTCCCCGAAGTGATGCTGGTGTTCATGGCCGGCGCCGTGTTCAGCACCTTCGCAATGCTGCCGCGCCGCGAGGTTCCGGCACGCCGCAAGACCATCATGCTGATGCTGACGCTCGCAGCGACCCTGCCGCTCGCGATCGCGATGGTGAAACGTCCGGCGCTCTACAACGGCATTCGCCACTTCGTCTTCGTGATCCCGCCGATGGCGGTGCTTGGCGGTGTCGCCTTTGCCTGGGGCATGGAGCGCCTGCGCGCCAACCATCGCGCCTGGCAGCCGGCCATGCTTGCACTGTTCTGCTTCGGCCTGGCGTTGCCGCTCGCCGAGATGATCCGGTTGCATCCCTATCAATACACCCACTTCAACCACATCGCCGGCACCGTGCGCGCCGCCGACGACCGCTTCATGCTGGACTATTGGGGTCTCGCGCTGAAGCAGGCCTCCGACGAACTGCGCGAGCAGCTGGTCGAGCGCCAGGAAGTGCCGCCGCGCAATCGCAAATGGAAAGTCGCGGTGTGCGGTCCGCAGCGCCCGGCCCAGGTCGCGCTCGGCCCCGACTTCACCATCGGCTGGGATTCGAATGCCGCCGATTTCGCCATGACCCTCGGCGAGTTCTACTGCAAGGGTCTCACCGCGCCGGTGATGGTCGAGATCAAGCGCGACGATGTCGTGTTTGCCCGCGTCTACGATATCCGTGGGCGCAGCATTTCCAGCCTGCTGTCGATCCCGGCGCCGTAAAACGCCTCTTCAGAGTAGCCCGCGCATGCAGGCTACGCTGAACTGCCGCGCTTTGTCCGCCTTGCTGCCGGCCTCACCCGAGACTACGCTCCCTCCCCGCAACAACGAAGTTCGGAGAGATTTGCCATGTCGCCAGCGGAAGCCCGCCTGAAGGAAGTGCCGTCAAACATGACGGAGGCCGAGTGGCAGCAACGGGTCGATCTCGCCGCCTGCTATCGCCTCGTGTCGCTATACGGCTGGGACGATCTGGTCGACACCCACATCTCCGCGCGCGTGCCTGGCCCGGACCATCACTTCCTCATCAACCCCTACGGCCTCATGTTCGACGAGATCACGGCCTCGAGCCTGGTCAAGGTCGACCTGTACGGCAACCAGCTCAGCGAGAGCGAGTACAGCATCAACCCGGCCGGCTTCACCATCCATTCGGCGATCCATGAGGTGCGCGAGGACGCGATCTGCGTGCTGCATCTCCACACGCTGGACGGCACGGCGGTGTCGAGCAGCGTTGAAGGCCTGCTGCCGCTGAACCAGACCGCGCAGCTCGTCACCCACGACCTCGCCTATCACGACTATGAAGGCATCGCGCTCGATCACGACGAGCGGCCGCGGCTGCAGAAGGATCTCGGCGACCACAACCACATGCTCCTGCGCAACCACGGCACGCTGACGGTCGGCCGCTCGGTCGCCTCCGCCTTCGAGCGCATGTACCACCTCGAGCGCGCCTGCTCGATGCAGGTTCGCACCCGCGCGCTGGGTACGCCGGTTTATCCGGTCGAGGAGATCGCGATCGAGAAAAACACCGAGCTGCTCGCCAACCGCGACCGCGCCGAGTTGCGCGCGACCAAGCTCGTCTGGCCGCCGTTGCTGCGCAAGCTCGACCGCGACCTTCCGGGCTACCGGTCTTGAGATTTCGCGGATTTCGTGTAGGGTAAGCGCCAACACCCTCTGCACGTTTTGGAATGAAACGCCGCCCAATTCCGGGCGGCGTTTTTATTTGGTGGAGGCAACTCGCCCTACTTCACCTCCGCCAGCGCCGCGAGGATCCGCGCCCAGGAGCGGATGCCCTTCTGGAAGCTGCGGAGGTCGTACTTCTCGTTTGGCGAGTGGATGTTGTCGTCGTCGAGACCGAAGCCGACCAAGAGCGAGTCGAGCCCCAGCGTGCGCTTGAAATCGGCCACGATCGGAATCGAGGCGCCGGAGCCCATCAGCACGGTCTCCTTGCCCCATTCCTCGGCCAGCGCCTTGCTGGCGGCGGCTAGCGGCTTCATGTTCCAGTCAAGCGCAACGGCGGGCGCGGCAGAATGATCGCCAAACTCGACCTTACAATCGCCAGGAAGGCGCGCCGTCACATAGTCGCGGAAGGCCTTGCGGATCTTCTGCGGGTCTTGCCCCTCGACCAGGCGGAACGAGACCTTGGCGGACGCATGCGACGGGATCACCGTCTTGGAGCCTTCGCCGATATAGCCGCCCCAGATGCCGTTGACGTCGCAGGTCGGACGCGAGGACGCCTGCTCAATCAGGAGACGTCCCTTTTCACCAGCCGGGATCGACAGCCCGATCGGCTTCAAGAACATCTCCGGCGTGAGATTGAGCTTCTTCCACTGCTCCAGAATGTCCGGCGGCAGATCCTTCACGCCGTCGTAGAAGCCGGGGATGGTGATGCGGTTATCGTCGTCGAACAGGCCGCCGAGAATTCTGGTCAGCACCCGGATCGGGTTCATCGCGCTGCCGCCAAACACGCCGGAATGCAGATCGCGATTCGCCGCGGTGATCTTCAGCTCTTCATAGAGCAGCCCGCGCAGCGATGTCGTGATCGCCGGAGTATTGCGGTCCCACATGCCGGTGTCGCAGACCAGCACATAGTCGGCCTTGAACTCGTCCTTGTTGGCTTCGATGAAGGGCACGAAATTCTTCGAGCCGACTTCCTCCTCGCCTTCGATCAGGAAGGTGACGTCGATCGGCAATGAGCCCGTCACCTTCTTCCAGGCGCGGCAGGCTTCGACGAAGGTCATCACCTGGCCCTTGTCGTCCTCGGCGCCGCGCGCGACGATGATCTTGCGGCCATCGGCATGGTCAGTGACCACGGGTTCGAACGGCGGACGGTGCCAGAGATTTTCCGGATCGACCGGCTGCACGTCGTAATGGCCGTAGAAGATCACATGCGGCCGTCCGCCCGCCTTGGCCTTACCGACGATCGCAGGATGGCCGGCGGTTGGCCTCACCTCGGTCGCGACGCCGAGGCTCGCAATGTCCTTGGCGAGATGCTCGGCTGCCGCCTTGCAGTCCCCGGCAAAGGCCGGATCCGCGGAGATCGACTTGATCCGCAGCAGCGAGAACAGGCGCTCGAGGCTATTGTCAAAGTCCTTGTCGATGTGGTCGAGCACGGATTGAAGCTGTGCATTGGCCATGGTCGCATTTCCCGATTTCTGGAGTCTCACGCTGGCTATGATTTTAGCCCTGCTGGGGCTTCCGAGCTAGCCACAACCGGCGGATGCCGGATGTGCCAGGCGAGCGTGACGGCGAGAACCGCCGTGGCGGCGAGGTTATTGCCCCAGGCCTGAAAGGCATTGGGGAACGGCGGCAGCGACAGCAACATCAGAATGCCGGCAGCGCCAAGCGCAAGCCAGGTTCCCAGCCGGACATTCGGCCGCAGGTCGAAGGCAGCCCGATGCATCAGCACGGTGAAGGGCAGAAACAGCCACATGAAGTAATATTGTCGCGCCAGCGGCGAAGCCACCGTCATCAGGCAGAACAGGATGCCGAGCTCTTCGGCATCCGATCGCGCCGTCCGCTGCGCTTGCTTCGGCATGACCGCGACAAAGC
>JAEWHT010000329.1 GCA_023387695.1 Pseudomonadota bacterium
TCCTTGTCTTGCTTGACCCATTGCATGAAGCCGGGGACCGGCGACAGCGTCACGAAAGTGTCGAGCTTGGGCGTTTCGCGACGCAGCTCTTCGACCACCTGCTTGATCAGGAAGCTGCCGAAGGAAATGCCGCCAAGGCCGCGCTGGGTATTGGAGATCGAATAGAACACGGCGGTGCGCGCCTTCTCGATCGGAAGGTACTGGCGATCGACCGCGAGCAGCGGCGCGATCGCGCCGGGGATGGTCTCGGTCAGCGCCACCTCGACGAAGATCAGGGGCTCATCGACCATCGCGGGATGGAAGAAAGCGTAGCAGCGGCGGTCGACCGGATCGATGCGGCGACGCAGATCGTCCCAGTCGCTGATTTCGTGCACGGCTTCGTAGCGAATGATTTTTTCGAGGATGTTGGCCGGAGTCGACCAGTCAATCCGGCGCAGCACGAGAAACCCCCTGTTGAACCACGACGAGAGAAGATGCGAGACGTCGCGATCGAGCGCGGCGAGATCGGTGTGTCCGTTCATCATGCCGAGCAGGTCGGCACGCATGCTGACGAGATCGCCGGTGCCACCCGGCGCACGGTTGAGCCGGCGGATCAGTTCCTGCCGCCGCGGTTCCGAGGCGAAATGCAGCGAGCTGGCGTCCTCGTCATCAGGCTTGGCGCGCCATTTTTCGATCGCCTTCGACAGGCGTTCCCGGTCCGGGCCGAAATCGCGCACCAGTCCCTCGAAGAAGGCGCGGCGCCCGGCCGCGTCCAACTCCTGGTAGATGTCGAGCACTTCACGCGCCATGGCGGTGCCGGAGGCTTCGCCCCGTCCCGACAGCAGCGCGCCACAGAGCTCGATCAGCCCGTCGGCATTCTGCTTGGTATCGGAGGCGTCCCCCCGGCGCAGCAGCGTTCGGCCGCGCTCGGAAATTGTGGTGAGCAGGTCGGAGAAGAAGGCATTGGCCATCTGGGCTTTTCGAATCCGGGTTTGTGCGGTGCGGAAGCTTACACGGGATTTAGGCGGATGCCGATCACATTCAAGCGGCGGATTGCGGCATCTTTAGTTGGGGCGTGCATTTCGAGAATGCGGCTATGCCGGGCTGGGGGCAGCTGCCTCAACACCGTCATTGCGAGCGAAGCGAAGCAATCCAGACTGCCACCGCGGAAAGACTCTGGATTGCTTCGCTGCGCTCGCAATGACGGGGTATGTGGTGGGCACCTTGCATTGCTCTCTCCGCCGTCATTGCGAGGAGCCCTTGCGACGAAGCAATCCAGACTGCCACCGCGAGAAGACTCTGGATTGCTTCGCTGCGCTCGCAATGACAAGGCCGGCAGTCACACCTTCCCCGCAAATTCCGTCGGCGTCCGTCCCGTCACCTGGCGGAACGCGGCGGAGAACGCCGGCACGCTGGCATAGCCGAGTTGCGTCGCGAGCTGCTTGACCGAGACATTCGCATCCGTCGACAGCCGCTGGATCGCTGCCGCAATGCGCGCGCGCTGGCACCAGCTCTTGAAGCTCAGCTGCGTCTCGATGGAGAACAGCCGCGACAGCGTGCGCGCGGAGGTGCCGACCTCGCGCGCCAGCGTGTCGATGTCGTGGAGTCCGGTGGGATCGTCGAGCACGATCATCGCGGCGCGCCGGCAGCGGGGCTCGTGCGGCAGCGGCACGAAGGTCGCGGAATCCTCGGCCTGGTGCAATTCGAGCATCACCAGCCGCACCAGCAACTCGGTTCGCTCCTCGGTGTTGCGCGCGTCGAACAGCGCAAGGATCGCCTGATTGAGCAGCGGCGACACCCGCACCACGAATTCCCGGGTCAATCCCTCATAGCGTTTTTCGTGCTTCAGCCAGGATACGTCGAAATACAGCGTGCGCATCTCGATGTCGGCGAGCACGTCGATGGCGTGCTGGAGCCCGGCCGGGACCCAGACGGCGCGATCCGGCGGCACCAGCCAGCGTCCCCCGGGCGTGTTCACCTGCATCGTGCCTTTGGCGGCATAAACCAGCTGCGCCTCGCGGTGCATGTGCGGGTCGAGCCGCAGGCCCTTGGGATAGTCGCGCGCGACCAGGTGCACGCCCGCCGTGGAGCGGTGGTTGCCCTGGACCTCCCTCAGGATTGGCTTTTCGGCGACAGTCATTGGCAGCATCCCGTCATAGCTCAGACATATAACTCATTTCGGAGCAGGAGAGGATTCCGAATGAACAGCCCCAGCCGGGTCATCAGTTTCGTCAACGCAGGCCATTTCATCGACCATTATTCGATGCTCATTTTCGCCGCCGCCGTGATCATCATGGGGCCGGCGCTCGGCATGGCCTATTCGGAACTGCTTCCCTACGCGACCCCCGGCTTCATTGCCTTCGGTGCCGGCTCGCTGCTGACCGGCTGGCTCGGGGACCGCTGGAGCCGCCGTCACATGATGCTGATCTTCTTCATCGGCATCGGCGCCTCCATGATCTCGGTCGGCTTCGTGCAGACGCCGGTGCAGCTTGGCGCCGCGCTGTTTGCGATCGGCGTGTTCGCCTCGATCTATCATCCCGTCGGCACCGCGATGATCGTTTCCTATGCCGACCGGCTCGGCCGCGAGATGGGCATCAACGGCGTCTGGGGCAATCTCGGCGTTGCCTCGTCGGCGCTGGTGACAGGCGTGATCGGCCAGTATTTCGGCTGGCGCTTTGCTTTCATCGTCCCTGGCATCGTCACCATCCTGATCGGCGTGGCCTTCGCGATGCTGGTCGTGCATGAGGACCGCAAGGGCTCGAAGCAGGCGGCCGCGCAAGCGCGCGTCGCCAAGCAGGACATGTGGCGCGTCGTGCTGTCGCTGCTGATCGTCGTGATCGCGATCTCCACCACCTTCAATGCCGTCACCGTCGCGCTGCCGAAACTGTTTGCCGAGCGGCTCGCGGATTTGACCAAGAGCCCGGCGCTGCTCGGCGTCATCGCGGCCTGCGTCTACGTGTTCGGTGCGATGACGCAGTACACGATCGGCCGGCTGCTCGATCGTTATTCGCTGAAGACGGTGGCCTTGCCGCTGTCCTTCATGCTGGCGCCGTTCCTGTATCTGGCCGCAACCCTGAACAATTTTCCGCTGATTTTGGTGTCGATCGGCATCGTCATGGGCGCGTTCGGGCAGGTCACGGTGAACGACGCCATGGTCGGCAAATACACCAGCGAAGAATGGCGCTCGCGCGCCTACGCCGTGCGCTATTTCATCGGCTTCACCGCGGCCGGCGCGTCCGTGGGCCTCGTCGCCTGGCTCTACGAGCAGGGCGGTTTCGTGACCATGCTGCATGCGTTCGCGGGACTGTGCCTGCTGGCGATCGCCGCGGCGATCATCCTGCCGCGCGAGATCCGGACGCCTGCAGCGGCATGAGCTCTCGCGTCCCGGACGCGCTGCAGCGTGCAACGCTGCTGCGCAGAGCCGGGACCCAGAGGCTGCGAGAAGTGCATGGGCCCGGCTCTGCAGCGCACCGCCAAAGGGGCGCTGCGCTGCGTCCGGGGCACGAGTCCGGCGTAAGGCCGGAGATCTCTCCACCCGTCATTGCGAGGAGCGCAGCGACGAAGCAATCCAGAGTCCCGCTGCAGTGACAGTCTGGATTGCTTCGCTCCGCTCGCAATGACGGAGGATGTGGCGGGCGCCTCCCGCCACTCTCTCCGCTCGTCATTGCGAGGAGCGCAGCGACGAAGCAATCCAGAGTCCCGCCGCGGTGGCAGTCTGGATTGCTTCGCTGCGCTCGCAATGACGGCGGATGCCGCAAGCAGCAGGGAACCCGCTCCACCTCCCGCAAGTTCTACCCCCATAGCCCCGGCGCCTTGCCGGATTGGCAAACGGGGGAAGACACCTGCATGCAGTGGAGCCTGCTCCGACCGGCTGGCCTTGCCCCCGCGGCGCTTGTCCTCACCACCATGGCGGCCAGCGCCGAGGGCGGCAAAGCGGCCGGCCCCTCCGAATTCCTGCTGGTGACGCAGATCGTGCTGCTGATCGCCGTGGGCCGCGGTCTCGGCGAGATCATGCAGCGCATCGGCCAGCCCTCGGTGATCGGCGAATTGCTCGCCGGCATCCTGCTCGGGCCGTCGCTGTTCGGCTGGATCTGGCCGGAAGCGCAGCACGCAATCTTTCCCAAGACCCCCGAACAGAAAGCGATGATCGACGGCATTGCTCAAATCGGCATCCTGCTGCTGCTGTTGCTCACGGGCATGGAGACCGACCTCAAGCTGGTCAAGAAAATCGGCAAGGCCGCAATCGCAATCTCGATTGCCGGCATCCTCGTGCCCTTTGCCTGCGGCTTTGCGCTCGGTGAATTCCTGCCGGATGCGTTGCTGCCGAGACCCGAGCAGCGTCTGGTGGCCTCGCTGTTCATGGGCACGGCGCTGTCGATTTCCTCCGTGAAGATCGTCGCGGTTGTCGTCCGCGAGATGAACTTCATGCGCCGCAATGTCGGTCAGATCATCGTCGCGACCGCCGTGATCGACGACACCATCGGCTGGATCATCATCGCTGTCATCTTCAGTCTGGCCTCGCGGGGCACGCTGGACATCGCCTCGGTCGCGAAGGCCGTGCTGGGCACGCTCGCCTTCCTCGCCGTCAGCTTCACCATCGGCCGGCGGCTGGTGTTTCAGCTCATTCGTTGGGCCAACGACAATCTCGTCAGCACCGCGGCGGTCATCACCGTGATCCTGCTGCTGATGGGCGTGATGGCGCTGATCACGCATGCGATCGGCGTCCATACCGTGCTAGGCGCCTTCGTCGCCGGCATCCTCGTCGGGGAGTCGCCGATCCTGACGCGGCAGATCGACGAGCGACTGCGCGGGCTGATCTCTAGCTTCTTCATGCCGGTGTTCTTCGGCCTCGCCGGCCTCAGCGCCGATCTCTCGGTGTTGCGCGATCCCAGCCTGCTGATGCTCACGTGCCTGCTGGTCGTGATTGCCAGCGTCGGCAAGTTCGGCGGCGCCTTTGTCGGCGGCACCGTCGGCGGCCTGAGCACGCAGGAATCGCTGGCGCTTGCGAGCGGCATGAATGCGCGCGGGTCGACTGAAGTGATCATCGCCACCATCGGCCTCTCCATCGGCGTGCTCAGCCAGAACTTGTTCACGATGATCGTCACCATGGCGATCGTGACCACGATGGCGATGCCGCCGATGCTGCGCGCGGCGCTGGCGAAGCTCCCGATGAGCAAGGACGAGAAGGAGCGCCTCGAACGGGAAGAATTCGAAAAGCGCGGCTTCGTCGCCAATCTCGAACGTCCGTTGCTGGCCGTTGACGAGAGCGTCAACGCCACCTTCGCCGCCCACATCGCGGGCCTGATCGCCGGCATGCGCGGTTTTCCGGTCACCGTCCTGCATATCGGCAAGCGCGCCGAAGAGCAGGAGAAGATCCGCGACGAGGACGAGAGCCATGAGGCCGTGGTGAAGAAGGCGGCCGAGATCGTCTCCGCCAATAGCGACGGCGATTCCGGTAGCGTCGATGTCGTCACCCGTGCCCGGCGTGCTGAGCTTGGCGAGACCATCGCGGACGAAGCGCGCAAGGGTTTTGATCTCCTCATCGTTGGTGTCGACAAGGTTGCCGCCAACAAGGACCGCTTCGACCGGAAGATCGAGGACATCGCCGCGACGTTCGACGGGCCGCTTGCGATCGTTGCGGCCAAGGGCAAGCACCTGAAGCAGCCGATGCCTGATAGCCTCAATATCCTGGTCCCGGTCTCCGGCAGCAGCGTCTCCCGGCGCGGCGCCGAGGTTGCGGTCGCGCTGGCGCAGGCTGGCTCAGGCTCGCTGCGCGTGATCTATGTCGCAACCACGCGGGACAGGGGCGCGCAGCGCGGTGCCTCCCGCGGTCTCAACCAGGAGGCCGGTATCCTCAAGGACGCCAGCGATCTCGCCGCCCGCTACGATGTCGACATCACCACGACGCTGCGTGTGAATCGTGCGCCGGAAGCCGCGATCCTGCGCGAGATCGACACCACCGATGTCGATCTCGTCGTCATGGGCGTCGACCGCATCCAGGCCGATCACCTCTCCTTCGGCGGCGTCGCCGACGCCGTGTTGCGTCAGTCGAAGGTCTCGGTGCTGCTGGTGTCGAGCGGCGAGGCGCGCCAGGCGCCGAGTGAGAAAGCTTGAGCGACGCTGCGCTCTCTCCGCCGTCATTGCGAGGAGCCCTTGCGACGAAGCAATCCAGAATCTTTCCGCGGAGAGACTCTGGATTGCTTCGCTACGCTCGCAATGACGGAGAAGGAGGCGCGGCCCGCCACGCATACCACCCACGATGCCATTATGCCCCTGTTTTGCCCGACGGAGCAAGTGATTTCGGTGATACCGAATTTTTTTAGCCATTTCAACCCGATCCCTACTGTGCATGGGGTTGTTTTCGCGTTTCATGCGCGTGGCTAGGACTTCACCTCCGCGACCGGCTGCGCCTTCGGTGCCTTCCTTGACTCCAGCCAGTTCTCGAACCGCTGCACCACCACGAAGAAGGCTGGCACGAACAGCACCGCGAGGCAGGTCGAGGCCAGCATGCCCGAGAAGACCGTGATGCCGATCGACTTGCGGGCGCTGGCGCCGGCGCCGGTGGCGAGCACCAGCGGCACCACGCCGAGGATGAAGGCGAACGACGTCATCAGGATCGGGCGGAAGCGGGCGCGTGCCGCCTCGATCGCGCTTTCCAGTACCGGCTTGCCGTCGCGGCCATGCAGCTCGAGCCCGACCTCGACGATCAGGATCGCGTTCTTGGCCGACAGCGCGATCAGGAGGATCAGGCCGATCTGGCAATAGAGGTTGTTGTCGATCTTCAGACCCGAGAGGATAAGCATCGGCCCGAGCAGCGACAGCGGCACGGCGAGGATCACCGAGATCGGCGCATACCAGCTCTCGTATTGGCCTGCGAGCACGAGATAGACCAGCAGCATGGCGAGGCCGAACACCCAGTAGATCTGGTTCGAGACCGCCTTCTCCTGGTACGACATCGCCGTCCACTCGTAGCCGGTGCCCGGCGGCAGCGTCTTGTCGCCGATCTCCTCCATCAGCTTCAGCGATTGGCCGGACGAATAGCCTTGAGCCGGCAGGCCGACGATGGTCGATGACGGATAGAGATTGTAGAGGCTGATCAGCGATGGTCCCGTGACCGGCGTGATGGTGGCGACGGTGCCGATCGGGATCATGTCGCCGTTCTGGTTGCGCACCATCATGTTGGCGATGTCGCGCTCGGTGACGCGGAACGCCGGGTCGGCCTGCGTGTAGACCTGGAACACGCGGCCGAACTTGTTGAACTGGTTGACGTAGGACGAGCCGAGATAGGTCGACAGTGCCGAGAACACGGCGTCGGTCGTCACATGCAGCGTCTGGGTCTTGACGCGATCGATTTCGACGTTGAACTGCGGGACCGCCGAGCGGAATGAGGACGAGACGCGTTGCAGCGCGCTCTGGCTCTGCGCGTTACTGACCATCGCGCCGGTGATGGCCTGCAGCTTGGCGAAATCGCTGTTGCCGTCGCGCAGCTCGACCTGCATCGAGAAGCCGGCCGCGTTGCCGATGCCTTGAATGGGCGGTGGCGGCAGCACCAGCGTGCGCGCTTCCATGATTGTCGCGACCTTGTCGTTCAGGCCGTAGACCAGCGAGCGCAGGTCCTCGCCTTTGCCGCGCGCCTCCCAATCCTTCAGGATGATGTAGGCGACGCCGGCATTGGCAAGGCTCGCGCTGCTGTCGAGCGCGGAGATGCCGGCAATGGTGATGACCTGCTGGACGCCGGGCGTGTCCTTGATGATGTCGGCCGCCTTGTCGAGCACCTTCTGGGTCCGCTCGAGCGAAGCGCCATCGGGGAGCTGCACGGCGGCGATCAGGTAGCCCTGATCCTCGATCGGCAGGAAGCCGGTCGGCACCCGCGACAGGCCGTAGCCGCTGAATCCGATGATGATGAGGGCAAACGCGACCGAGATCGTCGCGTGCTTGACCAGGAACGTGATCAGTCGCGTATAGCCGCGCTCGACCTTGTTGTAGACGGCGTTGAAGCCGCGATAGAAGAAGTTGCGTTTTTCCGGCGGCACCGTCGGTCGCAGCCACAGCGCGCATTGCGTCGGCTTCAGCGTCGCCGCGTTGATCGCGGACAACAGCGCGGTCGCCGCGATCACCAGCGCGAATTGCGAATAGATCCGCCCCGTGAGGCCTGCGAGGAAGGAGGCCGGCAAGAATACCGAGATCAGCACCAGCGTGATGCCGACGATCGGCGCGAACAGCTGATCCATCGCCTTGATCGCGGCGTCGTGGCCGTTCATGCCCTGCTCGATGTTGTGGGCTGCGCCTTCCACCACGACGATGGCGTCGTCGACGACGATGCCGATCGCGAGCACGATCGCAAACAGTGTCGACATGTTGATGGTGAAGCCGAGCGCCGCCATCGCCGCGAAGGCGCCAATGATGGTCACCGGTACCGTGGTCGCCGGCACCAGCATCGCGCGCCAGTCCTGCAGGAACACGAGGATCACGACCAGCACGAGCAAGCCAGCCTCGATCAAGGTCATGTAGACCTCGTGCACCGAGGCGTTGACGAATTTCGTGGTGTCGAACGGCGTGTCGTACTTGATGCCTTCCGGAAAGCGCTTGGCGAGCTCCACCATCTTCTTCTCGACGGCCTGCTCGACCTCGAGCGCGTTGGCGCCCGGCGACTGGAACACACCGATGCCGGTGGCCGGTTGCTTGTTGAGCGAGAACAGCTGGCTGTAGGTCTGTGCGCCGAGCTCGACCGAGCCGACGTCGCGCACGCGCGTGACATCGCCGCTGGCGCCGGTCTTGACGATGATGTTTTCGAACTGGGTGGTATCGTCGAGGCGGCCGTTGACGTTGAGCGTGTACTGGAACGCCTGTCCCGGCGGCGTGGGCGGTGCGCCGACCTGTCCGGCCGAGACCTGCTGGCTCTGTTGCTGGATCGCCTGGATGATGTCTTGCGGCACCAGTCCGCGCGCCTGCAGCTTGTTCGGATCGAGCCAGATCCGCATCGAATATTGGCCGGCGCCGAACACCGTGACGTTGCCGACGCCGGGGAGGCGGGAGAGCTCGTCACGAATGTTGATCGTGGCGTAGTTGCTCAGATACAGGCTGTCGAATGTCTTGTTCGGGGAAGTCAGCGTCACGAACAGCAGGATCGAGGTCGACTTCTTCTGGACGGTGACGCCCTGGTTCTGCACCGAGGCCGGCAGTTGCGACAGCGCGCTGGAGACGCGGTTCTGCACCAGCACCTGGGCGAAGTTCAGATCCGTTCCGATCTTGAAGGTCACCGTCAGCGTGTAGGTGCCGTCGGAGCCGCTGTAGGACTGCATATAGAGCATGTCCTCGACACCGTTGACCTGCTGCTCGATCGGCAGCGCGACGGTGTCGATCACGGTCTTGGCGCTGGCGCCGGGATAGCGCGTCGTCACCTGCACCGTCGGCGGCACCACGTCCGGATATTGCGCGACGGCAAGGTTGAACAGCGCGACGCCGCCGATCAGGATCATCAGCAGCGCGATGACGTTCGAGAGGACCGGCCGCTCGATGAAGAACTTTGAGATCATGGCCGGCGCTCCTACTTGGCAGACGCCTGTGGCTGCTCGATCTTGGTCTGTTGCGGATCAATCTTCTGGCCGGGGATCACGCGCAGAAGTCCCGAGGTGACGACGCGGTCGTCCGGCTTCAATCCGCTCTCGATCACGCGCAGCCCGCCGTCGACAGGGCCGATCTGCACCTTGCGTTGCTCGACGACGTTGTCCTTGTTCGCCACCAGCAGGTAACGCCCGCCCTGATCGCTGCCGAGCGCGGTGTCGGGGACGAGGAGGGCGTCCTTGGTATCGCTGAAGGGCACGCGGACGCGGACGAAATAGCCGGGTAGCAGCATTCGCTTGTCATTCGGCACGAGGCCGCGCACGGCCAGCGTGCCGGTCGATGTGTTGATGGTCGGCGAGACGTAGTCGAGCTTGCCCTCATGCGGATAGCCGGTCTCGGTCTGGAGACCGACCTCGATCGGCAACTGCCTGAGATCCGCGGTGGTCATCCCGCGCCGCTGCGCTTCGGCGCGAATGCGCAGCACGTCCTGCTCGTTAACGGTGAAGTTCACATAGATGGGGTTCATCGCGACGATGGTCGCAAGTTGCGTCGGTGAGGAGACGCCGACGAGCTCGCCAATCGAGACCATGTGGGCGCTGACGATGCCGTCGAACGGCGCCGTCACCTTGGTGTAGCCATAGTTCACTTCGGCGAGTTTGGTGTTGGCCTGGGCCTGCTGCAGATTGGCCTGGGCGTTGTCGCGGGTCGAGGTCGAGGTGTCGAGCGTCGCCTGCGAGACCGCCTGCCGCTGCACGAGATCGGCCTGCCGCTTGTAGTCGGCCTCTGCTTGCCGGAGCGAGGCCTGCGCGCCACTCTCGGCCGCCTGCGCCTGATCGAGCTTCAGCTTGTAGGTCTCGGGCTCGATCGTGAACAGCTGGGTGCCCTGCTTGACGAAGGTGCCGTCCGTGTAGTCGATCGTTTGCAGGAAGCCTTGCACACGCGCCACGAGATCGACGCTCTTGATCGGCGCGGAATTGCCGGTGGCCTCGACATAGCGCGTGACGGAGCGCTGCACCGGTGTCGCAACATCCACCTTGGGCGGCGGCGGCGCCACGAAGGTGTTCTTGTCCTCGCAGCCGGCCAGAGCAGCCATGGCCGCGGTGGCGGCCAAGGCCCGCCCGATATATCTCCACGCGCGATCAAATTGTGCGGGATGGGCAGGATTCGCTGAGGTCATTCGGTGGCCCCCGATGGCTTGCTGTCGGTGCCGCAGGCTAGCAACAAATCGCCGGACGTGGAACACCATAGCCATGGCAGTCACAACCCTTGCACTGCAAATCGCGAGCCGTGACATTTGACAGATTTGTCACGACAAACGGCTTTTCACCGCGCGCATGATCGACCAGAATTGTGTCAAAGGCCGTGTGACGGAAATGAAGCGGCCAAGGAAGAGGTTGGGCGACATGCCAACGCGTCTCTGGTCGATCCTTACCGGGCTTGTTCTTGCCGCCACGATTGCCATGCCTGCACTGGCAGATGGCCTGAAAGACGAGATAGCGCCGACCGGCAAGCTCCGCGTTGCGATTGCCATTAGTCCGGCTGGCGGCGCGTTCTGGTCGACCAAGACGGAAGCCGGTTATTCCGGCGTGCCGGTTGATCTCGGCAAGGAGATGGCCGCGCAAATCGGCGTGCCCGTCGAATATATTGTGTACCAGAATTCCGGGCAGATCACCGCGGCGGCCGGCAAGAATGCCTGGGACGTCACCTTCCTGCCCAAGGATCCCGAGCGCGAGAGCAAAATGCTGTTCGGGCCGATCTATGAGGTCAACGATGCCACCTACATCGTAAAATCAGGCTCGAGCGTCACCAATTTCGTCACGCTCGACCAGGCAGGCATCAAGGTCGCGGCCGTCAACAACACGACGACCATGCGCGGCGCCGCAGCGCATTTGAAGAACGCGAAGGTCGCCGGCTACGAGACCTATGACGAGATCGTTGGTCTTTTGAAGAGCGGGGAAATCGACGCCTTTGCGCTCTCGCGTGACAAGCTCGACAGGCTGGCAAAGACGATTTCGGGTACGCGCGTACTCGATGAGACCTTCAAGAAGACGACCACCGCGGTTGCTGTCCCGCCCAGTCACCAACAAGCCCTGGCTTTCGTTACAGGGTTCATGAACGCCGCCGCGGCGAACGGTACTCTGCGCAAGGCGTTCGACGATCACGGGATGAAGGACACCCCGATCCGTCTCGAATAAGATTGTCCTTTGCCGACGACACCAAATTTGATTGGGCGCACATGTTTGGACGCTGGATCGCAACCGCCACATTTTTGCTGGTCTTGATGATGCAGGGCGCGCAGGCCCAGCTGACGGTCGATCCCGAATCCATCGTCCCGTTGCCGCCGCGCTTCGATATGGAGCCGCCGGCGTCCGACGTGCCGCCGGAGATGGCCCGTTTCGAGGGCGCATGGATCGGGACCTGGCAAGACGACAGGCATATCCTCGTGGTCGAGCGCGTCAGGGCTGACGGGCATGCGGATGTCGTTTTCGCCCGCTCGGACTCCGCGTTCTACGGCATGAATCGCGAATGGTGGCGGGATCAGGCGAAAATCGTGGACGGCGTGCTGACCATGACCGGGTTTCGCATCTTCCGTTATGCTTTCGATGGTCCCGACCGATTGTACCTGACGGCCACGCTCAAGAATGGGGTCGTCACCTCGGGCGCGCTCGTCCGCGCCGACCCCGCGCGTCTGGCCGCAGGCGATCGGCCGATCGATTGGCCGTGGCCCGGCGAGCGTGTCCGCATTCCGCACCTCACGGTTCGAACACCGGATGGTTCACGACCGATCACCCTGGAGGGCACCTTCTATCCGCCGTCGGGGCAGGGACCGGCGCCGCTCGCAATTTTCACCCACGGATCCGACGTCGGCCGGAATCAACTCCGGTCATGGTCGTTCTCGACCGAAGCACATTGGCTTCGCGACAACGGATTTGCCGTGTTGGCGCTGATGCGCCGTGGCCGTGGCAGCTCCGAGGGCATCAGTGGTGAGGAAACCTTTGGACGCGCGCATGACGGTAGCCTGATCGATGTGTCGGCCGGTGTCGCTGAGGCCGTCGAGGATCTCGAATCTGCAATCGCCTATGGTCGCACGCTGCCCGGGGTCAAGCCGGGCAAGGTGCTGTTGTCGGGGCAATCACGCGGCGGCTTCCTCGCGATGCACTATGCGGGCCTCAAGCCCGGCGAGGTGATGGGTGTGGTGAATTTCAGCGGCGGCTGGTACCCGTATGGACCGGTGACCACGCCATATTATGCGAATGCCGGCCGCGGCGCCGGCGACAAGGTCAAGCAGCTTTGGCTCTATGCCGACAATGATCGCCTCTACAAGGAAGATCTGATCCGCGAATATCAGCAGGCGTTCGCTGCTGCCGGCGGCAACGCGCGCTTCGAGCTGTTGCACGGCGTCCCCGGCGACGGTCATTTGCTCCGGCTCTATCCCGAACGGTGGCGCGCGGTCGCCGACCAGTACCTCTCCTCGCTCGATCGATAACATCAAGCGCCGCGCCTGCGTTGGTCGCTGCGCATTAACGCGGTTTGATCTCCGCGTATTTCGTCATCGCCTTGTCGAACTTCCGCTTGAACAGCCACATCGCGCTGAGGATCTCGCGGAAGCTGGCTGAGCTTCGTGCCCGGTCGGCCTTGCCAAAGGCGAAGATGCTGTTGTTGCGCAGATGCTTCATGATGGTGGGATTGGAGACCCTGTAGTTCAAGAGATCGCCCGACTTCAGCGCGGACCGCGTCGGCGTCGGAATGATCTGGATCAGCTCGAACAATTTCATCTGCTCGATGGGATCGGGTAGCGTTTTCACGATCGCGGGGATCTCGGCAAACAGCTCCGCATGCGCGTTCATGAGGCCGTCGCGCACATTGGTCCAGTGATTGAACCGGCGATCGGTGCCTCGGGATCGCGCGTCTTCCTTGTCGTCGCGCGCGTTCAACGCGGGATCGGTCGTCGCGATCGTAGCCTTGATCGCCTCCCATTTGCGCTGGCCGTTGCGGTCCTCGGACGGGCCGGTCTGGAGGCTGCCCATGTAAGTGTTCGAGCGCGCATTGCGGACGTTCTGCTTGCCGTTCGTCTCGGCATAGAACAGCCCCAGGCTGATGCGGCCCGCGGCGTCGGCGTCAGCCGGGCCCAGCCCCTTGGCGCGCGCAATCGCGGCGCCGAGATCGACGACATCCTTGAACGGTGTTGCCGAGTTCTGAGCGCTCGCGGGCGGCGCCTCCATGATCTCGAAGACGTCGGCATATTCGTCGACCAGCGGCTCGATCGCGGCATCGAAATAGGCCGGCGGAATCCCGAACTTGTTCGGCTTGCCGATCCGGGACGGGACGGCGTCAGTGAGGTCCTTGTAGGCGCTGATCATCGCGACCCGCGCGAGGTAAAGCGCCTGGCCCGGCAGGTTCGGCAGCGGCTGCTTCGCCTCGATCTGGTTGCGCCGCTCGGTGAGGATCGACTTGAAGGCGTCGAGCGCGCGATCGTAGGTCGCCTGCGCTTCCGCTTGCGTCGGCGTGAGAGCACCCTGTGCCGATGCGGGCGTCGTGAGGACCAGGGCCAGCGCCGCAGCGGCGGCATAACATCGAGGTCGCATCGCGGGTTCCCCGGGGGCTTACCGATTCGGCAACTCCTGCGATCGTAAGCATCAAGGTGCGGGCTGGCGAGGGGGCCGACTGGGGCGGAGGGAGTCGCGCGGTCGTAGAAGCACGGACGAGCCCGCTCCGAGCTTACAGCAGGCTGACGAGGCCACTCTGTCTTTCGTGAGGCACCTTTACGATTCGGTAGCGCCGAATCGGCACAATGCGCTGTCCTGCCAAGGGGGCAATGCGTCTCTTCCTGCGTGAGATTTTTCGGCTTTGCTACCGCGCGTTGGTTCCCGGCACCTGTTTGTCTCTTAGTCCTATTCTTTTCAGACATTTCTCTCAGCGCATCTTCGAGAAAGCTTGGCAATGCCAGATTTGGGAATCGTCCATCGCATCGGCCAGCTCGTTACGCGCCTGAAGCGCGACTCCAACGCCAATGTTGCCGTCATATTTGCGATCGCGCTGGTGCCGATCATCACGGGGACCGGATGCGCCATCGACTACAGCATGGCAACGCGCATCAAGGCCAAGCTGCAGGGGTCCGCAGATTCGGCGAGTGTTGCCTCGATCTCGGTTAACTCCGCCGGCTACAACGCGGCGATGTCCATGACGTCGAACGGATCGGTTAGCGCCGGTGTCTCGGAAGCAAACAACATCTTCAGCGGAAATGCTGCGGGATATTCCAGCAGCTACACCAATCTGAGCAAGACGAGCACAGTCACCAAGACCGGGTCGAAGCTGACGTCGCTCGTTCAGTTCAGCGCTGATGTTCCCGTCACCTTCATGCAGCTTCTGGGCTACAAGACGCTGACCGTGACCGGCAGCTCGTCCTCGTCCACGACGCTGCCGTTGTATCTCGATTTCTATCTGACGCTCGATGTCTCGGGATCCATGGGCCTGCCGTCGACGACAGCCGAAGCGCAGCGCATGCAGTCGAT
>JAEWHT010000407.1 GCA_023387695.1 Pseudomonadota bacterium
CGCCAGATCCGTCGCGGCCCCGGCGGCGCTGCGCGCCCTGTGGTTGCCCCCAAGCCCACCCACAAGCCTGGCCCGCAGAAGGAACGCGGTCGCCTGACGGTCGTCACCGCGCTCAACGCTGATGAAGTGCGCGAGCGCTCGATCGCCTCGTTCCGCCGCCGCACCCAGCGCCTGAAGGGCCACGCCTCGAACGAGCCGAAGGAAAAGCTCATTCGCGAGGTGATCATTCCTGAAGCGATCACGATCCAGGAACTCGCCAACCGCATGGCCGAGCGCGCGGTGGAAATCATCCGCATGCTGATGAAGCAGGGCGCGATTCACAAGATCACCGACGTGATCGACGCCGACACTGCGCAGCTGATCGCCGAAGAACTTGGCCACACCGTCAAGCGCGTCGCCGCGTCGGACGTTGAAGAAGGCCTGTTCGACGCCATCGACGATTCCAGCGACACCGAGACCCGTTCGCCTGTCGTGACCGTGATGGGCCACGTCGACCACGGCAAGACCTCGCTGCTCGACGCGCTGCGTCATGCCAACGTGGTCTCCGGCGAAGCCGGCGGTATCACCCAGCATATCGGCGCCTATCAGGTGACCTCGCCTGAAACGGGCAAGAAGATCACCTTCATCGACACGCCCGGCCACGCCGCGTTCACCGCGATGCGCGCGCGCGGCGCCAAGGTCACCGACATCGTCGTGCTGGTGGTTGCGGCCGATGACGGCGTCATGCCGCAGACGGTCGAAGCCATCAATCACGCCAAGGCGGCAGGCGTGCCGATCATTGTTGCCATCAACAAGATCGACAAGCCCGATGCCAAGCCCGAGCGTGTCCGCACCGAGCTGCTCCAGCACGAGGTGCAGGTGGAATCGTTTGGCGGCGACGTCGTCGACGTCGAAGTCTCCGCCAAGAACAAGACCAATCTCGACAAGCTGCTCGAGATGATCGCGCTCCAGGCCGACATCCTCGAGCTGAAGACCAATTCGGAGCGTCCGGCCGAAGGTACCGTGATCGAAGCCAAGCTCGATCGCGGTCGTGGTCCGGTCGCAACCGTGCTGGTCCAGCGCGGCACGCTGCGTGTCGGTGACATCATCGTCGCCGGCGCCGAAATGGGCCGTGTCCGCGCGCTGATCTCGGATCAGGGCGATACGGTGCAGGAAGCCGGTCCCTCGGTGCCGGTCGAAGTGCTCGGCTTCAACGGTCCGCCGGAAGCCGGCGATCGTCTCGCTGTGGTCGAGAACGAAGCCCGCGCCCGCCAGGTCACCAGCTACCGTGCGCACCAGAAGCGCGAGAACGCGGCGGCCTCGATCTCCGGCATGCGCGGCTCGCTCGAGCAGATGATGTCGCAGTTGAAGACGGCGGGCCGCAAGGAATTCCCGCTGATCGTCAAGGCCGACGTGCAGGGCTCGCTGGAAGCGATCCTCGGTTCGCTCGAGAAACTCGGCACCGACGAAGTCGCAGCCCGCATTCTGCATGCAGGCGTCGGCGGCATCTCGGAATCCGACGTGACTCTTGCGGAAGGCTTCAACGCCGCGATCATCGGCTTCTCGGTTCGCGCCAACAAGGAGGCCGCTGCGGCCGCCAAGCGCAACGGCATCGAGATCCGTTACTACAACATCATCTACGACCTCGTGGACGACGTGAAGAAGGCGATGAGCGGTCTGCTCGCGCCGACCTTGCGCGAAACCATGCTGGGCAACGCCGAGATCCTGGAGATCTTCAACATCTCCAAGGTCGGCAAGGTTGCCGGCTGCCGCGTCACCGACGGCACCGTGGAACGCGGCGCCAATGTGCGCCTGATCCGCGACAACGTCGTCGTGCACGAAGGCAAGCTGTCGACGCTGAAGCGCTTCAAGGACGAAGTGAAGGAAGTCCAGTCCGGTCAGGAATGCGGCATGGCCTTCGAGAACTACCACGACATGCGCGCAGGCGATGTCATCGAGTGTTATCGCGTAGAGACGATCCAGCGCTCCCTGTAAGTCCAAATCTTACCGAAGCGACTGGATCTTTTTGAGCTGAAATTGCGGAGTGCGATGGCCGGATTTGTTCCGGCCATCCACGCCTCATTCGTTTCAACAGGACAAATGACAATGCTCGTGTCCCGGACGCGGGCACGACGAGGTGATTTTCGACGATGCCCCGCCATCATCAGAAAAAGAGTTCCGCGCCCGGCGGCTCGCAGCGTCAGCTGCGCGTCGGCGAGCAGGTCCGCCACGCGATAGCCGAGATTCTGGCGCAAGGCAGTGTGCATGATGCCGACCTCGAAGGTCACATCATCACCGTGCCGGAGGTGCGGATGTCGCCCGACCTGAAACTCGCGACAATCTACGTGATGCCGCTTGGTGGCCGCGACACCGAGCTCGTCATCACTGCGCTTGATCGCAACAAGAAATTCCTGCGTGGCGAAGTCGCGCGGCGCGTTAACCTGAAATTTGCACCTGACCTTCGCTTCCGCGTCGACGAACGATTCGACGAAGCGGAACGGATCGAGAAGCTTTTGCGAACACCTACGGTGCAGAAGGATTTGGAACAAGATCCAGACTCGGATCGGGAAGAAGAGCGATGATGATGGACCCGGCTCACGGCACGATCGGCAGCGAAGACGCCGATACGCGCGACCTGCAGCAAAATAATTTTGCAGATGTCGGCGGCAATGCTCAGCCGCACCAGGAAGCGCGCCGCGTCAACAACGATCCGCGCGCCAACAACAAGCAGAAGGGCAACCAGGTGCGCCGCGACCGCCGCGACGTGCACGGTTGGGTCGTGCTCGACAAGCCGATCGGGATGACGTCGACGCAAGCCGTGGCCGTGCTCAAGCGCCTGTTCAACGCCAAGCGCGCCGGCCACGCCGGCACGCTCGATCCGCTCGCCTCCGGTGGCCTGCCCATTGCGCTGGGCGAAGCCACCAAGACGGTTCCCTTCGTCATGGACGGCCGCAAGCGCTACCGCTTCACCGTGTGCTGGGGCGAGGAGCGCGACACCGACGATACCGAGGGCCAGGTCACCGCGACCTCGGACCAGCGCCCGACCCGGGAGGCCATCCTGGCCCTGCTGCCGCGCTTCACCGGCGTGATCGAACAGATTCCGCCGCGCTATTCGGCGATCAAGGTCCAGGGCGAGCGGGCCTATGACCTGGCCCGCGACGGCGAGGTCGTGGAACTGGCCGCAAGGCCGATCGAAATTCACCATTTAACCCTTGTGGATCAACCAGATAACGACCGGGCCGTGTTCGAAGCCGAGTGCGGCAAGGGCACCTATGTCCGGGCGCTCGCCCGCGATATGGGCCGGATTCTCGGTACTTTTGGCCATATTTGCGCTCTGCGCCGGACCCTGGTCGGCCCGTTCAGCGAAAACGACATGATTCCGCTGGATCAACTGGAGGCTTTGTGCGATAGAGCCGCGTCCGGTGAGGGAAGCCTCGCCGACGCGCTGATGCCCGTTGAGACCGCGCTGGACGACATCCCGGCACTGGCCGTCACTCGGGCTGATGCGGCAAGGCTCCATCGGGGCCAAGCCGTTTTGTTGCGCGGACGGGATGCGCCCACAAGTAGCGGCACAGTCTATGTCACGGTGGCAGGCCGTCTTTTGGCGCTTGCTGAAGTTGGCAATGGCGAAATCATCCCCAAGCGTGTGTTCAACCTGACCGGCTTGACTGCCTCAACCGGTCGCAACGAGAGAAATTGACGATGTCGATTGCCGCAGAACGCAAAGCGGAAGTCATCAAGACGAATGCCACCAAGGCCGGTGATACCGGTTCGCCAGAGGTTCAGGTTGCGATCCTGTCGGAACGCATCAACAACCTGACCAACCACTTCAAGACCCACGTGAAGGACAACCATTCGCGTCGTGGCCTCCTGAAGCTGGTCTCGACCCGCCGTTCGCTCCTCGACTATCTGAAGAAGAGGGACGAGGCGCGTTACAAGGCGCTGCTCGAGAAGCACAACATTCGTCGCTAAGAGCTCTTGCGCGCGCCACCGGCGCGCGTTTTTGCGCGTGAGTTCGAGTCAAAGCGTTTGTTTTAAGGTTTTTGATCGAGGCTCACGCGTGCGTCCGGTGCGAGCGAATGATGCCACGCATCCGGGGCATGATCAGCGAAGACCGCGGTTCGGTGTTCGCGTTCGTGCCGACTGACAGTCCAGCAGCAATCCGGCGGCTGGGCGCAACGGGCAAGGTGCCCGTATGACCCGAAAGGATGGACGCCATCCGACATCCAAAAACCATGGCAGGATCGCAGGACGCTGATCGCCCGCTTCGATCAGCGTCCCGCAATCTTGACATGGTTTTTGTTTTTCGAGCCGTCCCTTCTTTCGAGAAAACCATGAAAGAAGACCTCTATGTTCAATAAGCATTCAGTCGAGATCGACTGGGGCGGACGCCCCCTCAAGCTCGAAACCGGCAAGATCGCACGCCAGGCCGACGGCGCCGTCATCGCCACCTATGGCGAGACCGTGGTGCTCGCCACCGTCGTTGCGGCGAAGTCGCCGCGTGAAGGCGTCGATTTCCTGCCGCTGACCGTCGACTATCAGGAAAAGACCTACGCAGCCGGCCGCATTCCCGGCGGCTATTTCAAGCGCGAGGGACGTCCGACCGAGAAGGAGACGCTGGTCTCCCGCCTGATCGACCGTCCGATCCGTCCGCTGTTCGTCGACGGCTGGCGCAACGAGACCCAGGTGATCGCCACCGTGCTGTCGCACGACATGGAGAACGATCCCGATATCGTCGCGCTGGTGGCCTCCTCGGCCGCGCTGACCCTGTCCGGCGCGCCCTTCAAGGGCCCGATCGGCGCTGCTCGCGTCGGTTTCGCCAATGACGAGTTCATCCTCAACCCGACGCTCGACGAGATGGTCGACACCCAGCTCGACCTGGTCGTCGCCGGCACCGCCGACGCCGTGCTGATGGTGGAATCGGAAGCCAAGGAGCTGAACGAAGAGATCATGCTCGGCGCGGTGATGTTCGGTCACCGTCACTTCCAGCCCGTCATCAAGGCGATCATCGAGCTCGCCGAGAAGGCCGCCAAGGAGCCGCGCGAAGTCACCGTCATCGACAATGCCGCGCTCGAAAAGGAAATGCTCGGCCTCGTCGAGCAGGACCTGCGCTCCGCCTACGCCATTCCGGTCAAGCAGGATCGCTACGCCGCGGTCGGCAAGGTCAAGGAAAAGGTGATCGCCCACTACTTCCCCGAAGGGCAGGAACCAAAATACGACAAGCTGCGCATCAGCGCCGTGTTCAAGGAGCTCGAAGCGAAGATCGTTCGCTGGAACATCCTCGACACCGGCAAGCGCATCGACGGCCGTGACTCCAAGACCGTGCGCAACATCATCGCCGAAGTCGGCGTGCTGCCGCGCGCCCACGGTTCGGCGCTGTTCACCCGCGGTGAGACGCAGGGCCTGGTCGTCACCACGCTCGGCACCGGCGAAGACGAGCAGTACATCGACGCGCTGTCGGGAACGTACAAAGAGACGTTCCTGCTGCACTACAACTTCCCTCCCTACTCGGTCGGTGAGACCGGTCGCCTCGGCGGCACCAAGCGCCGCGAGATCGGCCACGGCAAGCTCGCCTGGCGCGCGATCCACCCGGTGCTGCCGCCGCATCACGAGTTCCCGTACACGATCCGCGTGGTCTCGGAGATCACCGAATCCAACGGCTCCTCGTCGATGGCTTCGGTCTGCGGCGCCTCGCTCGCGCTGATGGACGCCGGCGTGCCGTTGAAGCGGCCGACCGCGGGCATCGCGATGGGCCTGATCCTCGAAGACAAGCGCTTCGCGGTTCTCTCGGACATCCTCGGTGACGAAGACCATCTCGGCGACATGGACTTCAAGGTCGCCGGTACGGAAGCGGGCATCACCTCGCTCCAGATGGACATCAAGATCGAGGGCATCACCGAGGAGATCATGAAGGTCGCCCTCGGCCAGGCGAAGGAAGGCCGCATCCACATCCTCGGCGAAATGGCGAAGGCGCTCACCAACGCCCGCGCCGAGCTCGGCGAATATGCGCCGCGCATCGAGACCTTCAAGATCGCCACCGACAAGATCCGCGAAGTGATCGGCACCGGCGGCAAGGTGATCCGCGAGATCGTCGAGAAGACCGGCGCCAAGGTCAACATCGAGGACGACGGCACCGTGAAGGTCGCCTCTTCCGACGGCGAAGCGATGAAGGCCGCGATCAAGTGGATCAAGTCGATCGCGTCCGATCCGGAAGTCGGCCAGATCTATGACGGCACCGTCGTCAAGGTGATGGAGTTCGGCGCCTTCGTGAACTTCTTCGGTTCGAAGGACGGCCTCGTTCACATCAGCCAGCTCGCCTCGGCGCGCGTGCAGAAGACCTCCGACGTCGTCAAGGAAGGCGACAAGGTCAAGGTCAAGCTGCTCGGCTTCGACGATCGCGGCAAGACCCGCCTGTCAATGAAGGTCGTCGACCAGACCACCGGCGAAGACCTCGAAGGCAAGGACAAGGGCGGCGAAGGCGAAAAGGCCCCGCGCGAAGCGGCCGGCGAGTAATCGATTAAAGCCACATCCAAAAACACGAAGGGCGGCCTCGCGGCCGCCCTTTTTGTTTGTCGTTTGCTCTAAGCGATCTGCGCCCCCTGTCCCGCTTGCGGGAGAGGGGAAACAACAACTCAGGCCGCGAGGTCGAACCTGTCGAGGTTCATCACCTTGGTCCAGGCCTTCGCAAAGTCCTGCACGAACTGCTGCTTGGCATCCGACGAGGCATAGACCTCAGCGAAGGCGCGGAGCTGCGAGTGCGAGCCGAAGATCAGATCGGCGCGCGTGCCGGTCCACTTCACCGCATTGGTCTTGCGGTCGCGGCCCTCATAGGAGCCGTCGGCCGCCGGAGTCCACGCCGTGCTCATGTCGAGCAGGTTGATGAAGTAGTCGTTGGACAGCGTGCCCGCCTTGGACGTGAGGACGCCGGCCTTCGAGCCGTTCGCATTGGCACCGAGTACGCGCAGGCCACCGACCAGCACGGTCAGCTCAGGCCCCGAGAGCTTGAGAAGCTGCGCGCGATCGACGAGCGCTTCTTCCTGCTTCAGGAACTGATGCTTCTTGCTGACGTAGTTGCGGAAGCCATCGGCCCGCGGCTCGAGCGGCGCGAAAGAGGCGGCGTCCGTCTGCTCCTGCGACGCGTCCATGCGCCCCGGCGTGAAGCCGACCTTGACGTCGACGCCGGCGTCCTTGGCGGCCTTCTCAACCGCGGCAGAACCGCCAAGCACGATCAGGTCAGCGAGCGAGACCTTCTTCGCGAAGTCCTTCTGGATCGCTTCGAGCTTGCCGAGCACCTTGGAGAGCTGGGCCGGCTGGTTCACTTCCCAGTCCTTCTGCGGGGCAAGACGGATGCGCGCACCATTGGCGCCGCCGCGCTTGTCCGAGCCGCGGAACGTCGAGGCCGATGCCCAGGCGGTCGAGACCAGCTCGGACACCGAGAGGCCCGAAGCCAGGATCTTGGTCTTCAGCGCCGCGATGTCCTGGTCGCTGACCAGCTCGTGGTTCACGGCCGGAATCGGATCCTGCCAGATCAGCGTCTCCTTCGGCACCAGCGGGCCGAGGTAGCGCACGATCGGACCCATGTCGCGGTGGGTGAGCTTGAACCAGGCGCGGGCAAACGCGTCCGCAAACTGGTCGGGGTGCTCGAGGAAGCGGCGCGAGATCTTCTCATAGGCGGGATCGAAGCGCAGCGAGAGGTCGGTCGTCAGCATCGTTGGACGATGCTTCTTCGACTTGTCGAACGGATCCGGGATGATCGCGTCGGCACCCTTGGCGGTCCACTGGTTCGCACCACCCGGGCTCTTCGTCAGCTCCCATTCGTACTTGAACAGGTTCTCGAAGAAGTTGTTGCTCCACTTCGTCGGCGTCGTGGTCCAGGTCACTTCGAGACCGCTGGTGATGGAATCACCCGAGTGACCCGAGGCGTGCTTGCTCTTCCAGCCGAGGCCCTGATCTTCCAGCGCGCCCGCTTCCGGCTCCGGACCGACCAGCGACGGATCGCCCGCGCCATGCGTCTTGCCGAAGGTGTGGCCGCCGGCGATCAGCGCAACGGTCTCTTCGTCGTTCATCGCCATGCGGAAGAAGGTCTCGCGGATGTCCTTCGCCGCGGCAATCGGATCCGGCTTGCCGTTTGGGCCTTCCGGATTGACGTAAATGAGGCCCATCTGCACGGCGCCGAGCGGCTCGGCGAGCTGACGTTCACCACTGTAGCGTTCATCGCCGAGCCAGGTGCCTTCCGGACCCCAATAGAGCTCTTCCGGCTCCCAGACGTCGGCGCGGCCACCGGCGAAACCGAAGGTCTTGAAGCCCATCGATTCCAGCGCAACGTTGCCGGCCAGCACCATCAGATCGGCCCAGGAAATCTTGCGGCCGTATTTCTGCTTGATCGGCCAGAGCAGACGGCGCGCCTTGTCGAGGTTGGCGTTATCGGGCCAGCTGTTGAGCGGAGCGAAACGCTGCTGACCAGCACCGGCGCCGCCGCGGCCATCGGTGATGCGATAGGTGCCGGCGCTGTGCCAGGCCATGCGGATCATGAGGCCACCGTAGTGACCGAAGTCAGCGGGCCACCATTCCTGCGAATCCGTCATCAGGGCGGTCAGGTCCTTGATGACCGCGTTCAGGTCGAGCGTCTTGAATTCCTTGGCATAGTCGAACGCCTCGCCCATCGGGTCGGACAGGCCGGAATTCTTGTGCAGCATGTCGATGCTGAGATTGGTGGGCCACCAGTCGCGGTTCGCTGGCACACGTTGGCCGCCCGAAAACGGGCACTTCGAAGAATCGTCCATGAATACCTCCTCTGGTGGCGTCCGACGGCGCCATTGACCAGGTAGAACCACTCTAAGCGTCGCCTTCGATCAGGGGAAGTTGACTTTAATGATCGCTGCGATAGGTTTTTCTGATGATCAATTTGACGCTGCGCCAGCTGCGATATTTCGACGCGTTGGCGCGCCATGGTCATTTCGGCCGCGCCGCGGAGTCCTGTTCCATCTCGCAGCCGGCGCTGTCGATGCAGATCAAGGAACTGGAAGAGGCGCTTGGCGGATTGCTGCTCGAGCGCAGCGCGCGCCAGGTCGCATTGACCCGGTTCGGCGAGGAACTCGCGCAGCGCGTCCGCGACATCCTGCGTTCGGTCGATGAACTGGGCGATTTCGCCCGCGCCTCGCAGGATCGCTTCGCTGGCCGCTTGCGCATCGGCATGATCCCGACCATCGCACCCTATCTGCTGCCCAAGATCACCAAGAACCTCACGCGCATGCATCCGGAGCTCGACATTCGCGTGCGCGAGACGATGACGCCGCGGCTGATCCAGGAACTGGTCGAGGGCCGACTCGACACCGCCATCGTTGCGCTGCCGGTGTCCGAGCCCTCGCTCACCGAAGTCGCCCTGTTCGAGGAGAAATTCCTGCTGGTGCGGCCGGGCACGGATGAAGGTACACCAGTGCCGTCGCGCGAGATGATGCGCGAGATGCGGCTGTTGCTGCTCGAAGAAGGCCATTGCTTCCGCGACCAGGCACTGTCGTTCTGCAACATGCAGTCGGCGCCGCCGCGCGAGATGCTGGATGCGAATTCACTTTCGACGCTGGTCCAGATGGTCAGCGCCGGCATCGGCGTCACGCTGATTCCGGAAATGGCGGTATCGGTGGAAACCCGATCGGCCTCGGTCTCGCTGTCGCGCTTCCGCGATCCCGAGCCTTCGCGCACCATCGGCATGGTCTGGCGCAAAACAAGTCCGCTGGCGCGGCAGCTGCTGCAGATCTCCGAGGTGGTGTGCCTGTCGGCCGGCAAGGCGCGTGCGCGACAGCCGGCACGCAGCCAGAGGGCTTGAGATGCCGATGTCCGATCTGATCATCCGCCCCGCACGCACCGAAGAATACGACGAGATCGGCCGCGTCTGGATGGAGAGCTGGGTCTCGACCGGGCTCGAGGAGAGAAGCGAATTCCTGCTGGCCAATTTGCGTGCGCGCATCCGGCGCGAGATGGAGGACGGCTGGAGCCTGTTCGTCGCCGACGACAACGGCACCATCGCCGCGATGCTCGCGCTGCATCTGCCAAAACTCTATCTCGATATGCTGTTCGTCGGGCCCGCCTATCAGGGACAATCGCTCGGGCGGAAGCTGCTCGCTTTCAGCCGCGCGCAGATGCCCGACGAGATGTACCTGCGCTGCGTCCGCGAAAACGAAAAGGCCTGGCGCTGGTATGAGCGCGAAGGGTTCGTATTCGAGGGGGAAGAGCTATCCCCGGTCACAGGCTTCGTCATGAAGTGCTATCGGTGGCAGCGGCCCGCCGGATAGACAACGACCTCCGGATGCAGCTTGCGGTTGTCACGATCCCACCCTAGTGTGATGCGTCTGACATCTACCCGCCTCTGATCTCCCGGAATCCATGTTTCGAATTGCTGCCTCCGTGCTCGCCCTGCTGTCCGCTCTCGCTCCGGTAGCAGCTCAGACCCCGCCTGCAACACCCGCGCCCGCCGCTCAGTCCGCACCATCGGCAAAGCCGGCCGCCAAGAAGACAACGGCGAAGCCGAAAGCGCCAGGCAAACCTGCGGAGCCAGCGACAGCCGGCCCTTGCAGTGTCGGCGTGATTGCGGGGACTGGGGACATCTTCGTCGTCCAGAAGATCGGTCTGACCGTGTTCGGCAACGAATATGCAGAAATCCCCGTATCCTGGGGCCTTGACGATCTCGTTTTTGCGCAGGCGCGGGCCGCAGCAGGCAACACGCCGCTACGACGGATCACTTACGCCAAGGGTGCGTTCGATTCCTACTATCACCCAAAATCTGGGCTGTTCCGCAACCAACGCGAAGAGCTGTCGAACCTGATCCGGCAGGTCGCGGGCAATGCGGGTTGCGAGCGCTATCTCGTCGTCATGCGTGGCGATGGACAGCTTGACGGGACCAATCAATCGCTCAGCGGCGTCGGCATGTTCAGCCGTAGTGTCGGTCTCATCTCCTACGCATATGTCTTTGCCTATGTCAGCGTGACATGGGTCGACGGCCGCACCTTCGAAATCATGAAAGGCCCCGCCGTGACGTTCGAAGGTGTCATGAAGCATATGGCGGACAACTTCACGTCGAACGAACATTTGCACGAGGTGGATAAGTCTGTAATCCCGGAGGCGGCGGCAGATGCTGCCAACAACACCACCTTACGCGACGCCACGCGCGACTTTCTGACAAAGCGGCTAGACAAGATCTTGCCGCCGTATTTCGCGCGATGACGTCCGGCGATGATCAAAGCAAGCCGAACTCGTAAGGAGACGCCGCGCACGGCGATACGCATCTTCGCCATCATTGCCGCAGCTCACTTGCTCCCGACCATGGAAGCCAGAGCGCAGCCCGCGACCAAGACGGGCACGACCAGGCCCGTTGTTACGGTCGCCACCCAGACCCGAAGCAGCCCGTGCGACTTCGGCGTCGTCGTTACCATCGGCGATGAGTTCAC
The DNA here is from genome assembly GCA_023387695.1 of Pseudomonadota bacterium. Lineage (GTDB taxonomy): Bacteria > Pseudomonadota > Alphaproteobacteria > Rhizobiales > Xanthobacteraceae > Bradyrhizobium. The sequence continues at coordinate 11,421 of JAEWHT010000407.1, forward strand.
CGTGCAGACGACCGGCCTGACCATATTTCAGGACAAAAAGACGGTGGTCCCGATCCCAGGCTGGGGCCTCAACGATCTGATCTTCGCGCGGACTCGCGCCGCGATCCCTGCCGGCGTATCCGTTGTGAGAATCCCGTACAACCCGGCGAAATTTCCTCCTCGCGATGAGTCCAAGGACACATTGAAAGACAGGTTGTTCCGCGATCGCAACGCGGAGCTAGCCGGATACATGCGCGAGGTGGTGAAAGGAACGAATTGCCGGCACTACATCCAGATCCTCAATTCAATCAGTCCTATCGGCTCATCCAGCCGAACGGTCCGCGCGTTCGGCATCCTCAACCAGGACGTGGTGCTCGGGCGCCGTATCTTTCTTCACGCTTTGGCGTTCATCCGCATCTTTGACGGGCGCGATTTCTCTGTTGTCAGACAAAGCTCCGCGCTGATCAACCTGGATCATTCTCTGGCGGTGCAAAGGCTTTTGGGCAAACTCATCGGCGGTCCTTATCGCGAGTTGCCTGCCGAATCGTTTCCAGCGCGCCCTGAAGATGCCGCCGACAATCCCGCATTCCGCGATGGCGTGCGCGCCATGCTGACGGAAAGCCTCGACAAGACGCTTCCGCTCATGCTCGGGTATCAACGAGCGACGCGCAACAGCGACGCGCGCTGATAAACACGGCGTTCGCAGCAGAAGTTCGTAGCGCAATTATCGAGAGATCGTGGGCACGTCGCTTGCGCTCCTTTGCCCACCCTACGGAGTTCTACTCCGGGTCCTTCAAATCATCCGGCCTCGGCATCAGGACGATGTTGTAGCCGGAATCGACGTAGTGGATCTCGCCGGTCACGCCGCCGGAGAGGTCTGAGAGCAGATACAGCGCCGAGCCGCCGAGCTCGTCGAGCGTGACGCCGCGACGAAGCGGCGAGTGCTTTTGCATGAAGGCGAACATCGCGCGCGCCTCGCCGATGCCGGAGCCGGCGAGCGTACGGATGGGTCCGGCAGAGATCGCGTTGACGCGGATACCGCGCGGCCCGAAATCGGAGGCGAGATAGCGCACCGAGGCTTCGAGCGCGGCCTTGGCCACGCCCATCACGTTGTAGTTCGGCATCGAGCGTTCCGAGGCGCCGAAGGTCAGCGTGATCATGCTGCCGCCCTTCGTCATCAGCTCGGCGGCGCGCTTTGCGACCTCCGTGAACGAGAAGCAGGAGATCACCATGGTGCGCGAAAAGTTCTCGCGGCTTGTGTCGGCGTAGCGGCCCTTCAGCTCGTTCTTGTCGGCAAAGCCGATCGCGTGAATGACGAAGTCGAGCTTACCCCATTTTTCACGCAACACGTCAAACGTGGCATCTACGCTGGCAATGTCCTCGACGTCACAGGGAAGAACGAGTTCGACACCGAGCGATTCCGCCAGCGGCTTGACGCGCTTGCCGAGCGCTTCGCCCTGGAAGGTGAAAGCAAGCTCGGCGCCATGAGCATGCAGCGTCTTCGCCATGCCCCAGGCGATCGAATGATCATTGGCGATGCCCATGATCAGACCGCGCTTGCCTTTCATCAGACCTTCCATTGCCTAACGGCTCCCATGATTTCTGTGTCATCGCCCGGCTCGACCGGGCGATCCAGTATTCCAGAGACAGCGGAGATTGAATCGAGAGGCCGCGGCGTACTGGATGCCCCGGTCAAGCCGGGGCATGACAGCGAGCTGGGCTCACACGTCCATCCGGCTGAACACCAACGTGGCGTTGGTGCCGCCGAAGCCGAAGGAGTTCGACAACACGGTGCCGATTTTGACGTTGTCGATGCGCTTGCGCACGATCGGCATGTCGGCGAACGCGGGATCGAGCTCCTGGATGTGTGCGCTCTCGCAAATGAAACCATTGTTCATCATCAGCAGCGAGTAGATCGCTTCCTGCACACCGGTCGCGCCCAGCGAGTGGCCGGTCAGCGCCTTGGTGGCGGAGATCGGCGGGCACTTTTCGCCGGCGCCGAACACGCGGCGCAGCGCGTCGATTTCCGGCGGGTCGCCGGCCGGCGTCGAGGTGGCGTGCGGATTGATGTAGTCGACCTTGGTTTTCACCGTCGACATCGCCATGCGCATGCAGCGCTCGGCGCCTTCACCCGACGGCGCAACCATGTCGTAGCCGTCCGAGGTCGCGCCGTAGCCGACGATTTCGCCGTAGATGCGGGCGCCGCGCGCCTTCGCATGCTCGAGCTCTTCGAGGACGAGCACTCCCGCGCCGCCGGCGATAACAAAACCGTCGCGATTGACGTCATAGGGGCGCGAGGCGGTGGAGGGCGTGTCGTTGTACTTCGAGGACATCGCGCCCATGGCGTCGAACAGCACGGAGAGCGACCAGTCGAGCTCCTCGCAGCCGCCGGCGAAGACGACGTCCTGCTTGCCGATCTGGATCGTCTCATAGGCATTGCCGACGCAATGGTTCGAGGTCGCGCAGGCCGAGGAGATCGAATAGTTCACGCCCTTGATCTTGAACCAGGTCGCAAGCGTCGCTGACGCCGTTGACGACATCGCCTTCGGCACGGCGAACGGACCAACGCGCTTCGGTCCCTTGGTGCGGGTGATGTCGGCGGATTCGACGATGGTGCGCGCCGACGGACCGCCGGAGCCCATGATGATGCCGGTGCGGATGTTGGAGACTTCCTCCGGGCTCAGACCGGAGTCCTGGATCGCCTGCTCCATCGCGATGTGATTCCACGCCGCGCCCTGACCGAGGAAGCGCATCGCGCGGCGGTCGACCACGGTCGAGGGATCGAGCGTCGGTGCGCCTTGCACCTGCGAACGGAAACCGAGCTCGGCATATTTTTCAGCCCGCGAAATGCCCGACTTCGCCTCGTGAAGGCTCGCAAGCACTTCCTGGGTGTTGTTTCCGATCGACGAGACGATGCCCATCCCGGTGACCACAACCCGCCTCATGACAGCCTCGCCTCTATCGTTGTTGTCTTGGTGATGCGCGTCAGCCCAGGTTCACGCCCTGCTTGAACAGGCCGACCTTCAGATCCTTGGCGCGATAAATAATCTGGTCGTCGACCGAAAGCCATCCGTCGGCAATGCCGAGTACGAGCTTTGAGCGCATCACGCGCTTGATATCGACGTTGTACACAACCTTGCGGGCCTCGGGCAGCACCTGTCCGCTGAACTTTAATTCGTTGAGGCCGAGTGCACGGCCGCGACCTTCGCCGCCGGTCCAGCCCAGATAAAAGCCGACCATTTGCCACAGCGCATCGAGGCCGAGGCAGCCGGGCATCACCGGGTCGTTCTTGAAGTGGCAGCCGAAGAACCAGAGGTCGGGTTTCACGTCGAGCTCGGCGCGCACCACGCCCTTGCCGAACTCACCGCCGTCGTCGTTGATTTCCGTGATGCGGTCGAACATGAGCATCGGCGGCAACGGCAATTGTGCATTACCCGGGCCGAACATCTCACCGCGAGCGCATGCCAGCAGATCTTCGTATTCGTAACCATTGCGCCTGTTCAGCATGCGGAAGCCTCTAGTTTGAACCCCGATTGAGCGGCGTTTCTGGCAAGAATGGGCCCCGTCCGGCTCGGAAGGCAATGGCCGTCGTCAGGCGCCAACACCGAGAGCCCGATCGACCGCGAGCCTGACCTCAATGCCTGGCTGCGCCAAAATCGGTTAAACGGAACCGGGCGCTCTCTAACACAGGCCATTTCGGGTGGCAAAGACGTCTCATGAAGGTAAAATGACGGCATCCCGCGCTGGTTCCTCCGCTGATTAGAACCACTCTAGTTGCGAGAAACTTGCATCTGCATCTATCTGTCCATATATTGCAGATAGATAGTGTTCACGCGTGCCCGAATTCTGGAAATGAGCGAAAACAACGCCACCCATCACGACGAAGACGCCCATGTGGCGGCCCTTCTGTCCGGCCGCCAGCCGGCCCTGACGGGCTGCCCCTGGCACGACGTCAATGAAATGCTCCAGTCTGCCGGCCTGCGCCCGACGCGCCAGCGCATGGCTCTCGGCTGGCTGCTGTTCGGCAAGGGCGCGCGCCACCTCACGGCTGAAATGCTCTATGAGGAAGCAACGCTGGCCAAGGTGCCGGTCTCGCTCGCGACAGTCTACAACACGCTGAACCAGCTGACCGATGCCGGCCTGCTGCGTCAGGTCAGCGTCGACGGCACCAAGACCTATTTCGACACCAACGTCACCACTCACCACCACTACTACCTCGAGAACAGCCACGAGCTGGTCGACATCGAGGATCCGCATCTGGCGCTGTCCAAGATGCCGGAGGTGCCGGAAGGTTACGAGATCGCGCGCATCGACATGGTCGTGCGCCTGCGCAAGAAGCGCTGAGATCGCCTTAAACTGCTAATTCAGTCGTCATGGCCGGGCTCGTCCCGGCCATTGCTATTTGGAGCGTCATTCCGGGATGGTCCGAAGGACCAGACCTCAGGTGCGCAATTGCGCACCGGGGAATCTCGAGATCCCGGATTCGATGCTCCGCATCGCTCCGGGATGACCCTTCGGGTCAGTTCACCTGCTCATCAGCATAGACGCCCCAGAGGCGCTCCTGCTGGATCCAGCCGTCGAAACCGCTGCCGGTGACGTGGCACCAGCTGGTGGTGCACTTCTTCACCTGCGTGACGACACCGGCCTGGAGTTTCGCGGCCACGGCGCTGTCGGTATCGGCACGATCGTAGATCGGCGCGAGTTCGTCCTTGTGCTTCATGGTGACCACCGCAGTGCGGCGGCCTGACAGCAGCGAGTGATAGACCCAGCCCTCGGCGCCCTCGGAATCGCGCACCCGGCGCCAATTCTCGAACTCAGCGGTAATTTCGACCGGCAGGCCGGACCGGGTGTAGACCCAGGCCACGTCATTGTCCTTGGTCGGGCCGGCGCGGACGTTCACGTGATCCGATTTGAGGCTGACATAGCGCGGCACCGGAAGGCCGCTGGCTGTCTGGGGTGTGGTGTCCTTGGCCGAATGCGAGGGGCCGACCGAGGCGCTCCACCAGGTGCAAACGAGCGCCATCACCGAACAAAAACGCCCCAACGCCATTACCCGTCTCCTGTCGAGGAACCGGCTAAACCGGGTCCTCACCCCAAATTCCAAACGCTGCCGCGGCAATCCCCTCTCCCGCCCCACGCGGGTGCTCCCCAAGCCAACTTGTCTTGGCCCGGCCTTCTGCTAGAGAGGACGGACATCTGAACAACCAGTTTGCCCCGATTTTCCGGCCGGAAAATGAGGGGAAAGCTTGAAGGAAACGCCGGGGACGACACGGCAATGCCAGTGTCGAACAACCGGGTTAATGAGGCCTCAACGGCCGGCCTTTGGCGACAGAGGCGGCCTGCAACGCCTCATGAGGGCAGGACATGTCGGTGAAGAAAAAGCCCCTCGTCGTGGTAACGCGCAAGCTGCCGGACTCGATCGAGACCCGGATGCGCGAACTGTTCGACGCACGCATCAATCTCGACGACACACCGATGTCGGCCGACCAGCTTGCCGAGGCCGCGCGGACCGCCGACATCCTGGTTCCAACGGTCACCGACCACATCAGCGCCGATATCGTCAATCAGCCCGACTGCAAGCTGAAACTGATCGCCAATTTCGGCAACGGCGTCGACAATATCGACGTCGAGGCCGCACATGCCCGCGGCATCACCGTCACCAACACGCCAAAAGTCCTCACCGAAGACACCGCCGACATGACAATGGCGCTGATCCTGGCCGTGCCGCGCCGAATGATCGAAGGCGCCATGGTGCTGACGGAGGGGAAACCCTGGGCGGGCTGGTCGCCGACCTGGATGCTCGGCCACCGCATCGGCGGCAAGCGTCTCGGCATCATCGGCATGGGCCGGATCGGCCAGGCGGTCGCGCGCCGCGCCCGCGCCTTCGGCCTGCAGATCCACTATCACAACCGCCGCCCCGTCGCGCCGAAGATCGCCGAAGAACTTGGCGCGACCTATTGGGAAAGCCTCGACCAGATGCTGGCGCGGATGGACATCATCTCGGTGAACTGCCCGCATACGCCGGCGACGTATCACCTGCTGTCGGCACGCCGGCTGAAGCTGATCCGCAAGGACGCCTACATCGTCAACACCGCGCGCGGCGAGGTGACGGACGAAGACACGCTGATCAAGCTGATTGAAGGCGGCGAGATCGGCGGCGCCGGCCTCGACGTCTATGAGCACGAGCCTGCAGTGAACCCGAAGCTGGTGCGGCTCGCCAAGGCCGGCAAGGTGACGCTGATGCCGCATATGGGCTCGGCCACGATCGAGGGCCGCGTCGAGATGGGCGAGAAGGTCATCATCAACATCCGCACCTTCCTCGACGCGCACAAGCCGCCGGATCGCGTGCTGCCGAGCATGCTCTGAGGCACAAGACCGATCGCACTCAGGTACGATGGGCGCTGAGATCGGTGACCACCGGCCCATCGCCATTGAGCGGATTGGCGGGATCGCGCGCATAGCGCAGCGTCTCGAAGCGCATCGCGCGTGCGTCGATCATCAGGAGGCGGCCGACCAGGCCGTCGCCAAAACCGACGATCTCGCGAATTGCCTCCAACGCCATCATCGAGCCCATGACGCCGGCAAGCGCACCCATGACGCCGGCTTCCGCGCAGGCTGGCACGGTGCCAGGCGGCGGCGCTTCCGGAAACAGGCAGCGATAGGTCGGATTGAATTCGCCCTGCTCGTTTGTCTCATGCGCGCGGATGGTGGTGAGCGAGCCATCGAACGTGCCGAGCGCCGCCGTGATCAGCGGCCGCTTCGCGAAGAAGCAGGCATCCGAGACCAGATAGCGCGTCGAGAAATTGTCGGAACCGTCGAGCACGAGGTCGTAGTCACTGATCAAGCTGAGCGCATTATCGGCGTTGAGCCAGGTGGCATGACCGACGAAACTCACATGGGGATTGAGTTCTGCGATCCGCTCGGCCGCGCTTTCGACCTTGTGCCGGCCGATATCGGGCGTCGTATGGATCACCTGGCGCTGGAGATTTGACAGCGACACGACGTCGTCATCGACCACGCCGAGCGTGCCGATGCCGGCGGCGGCCAGATACATCAGGGCCGGCGCGCCGAGCCCACCGGCGCCGATCACCAGCGCGGAGGCCCGCTTCAGCGCAGCCTGGCCCGGACCACCGACGTCGCGCAGCACGATGTGGCGGGCATAGCGTTCGAGTTCGTCCGGGCTCAGCACCTTCTCTTACTCCTGAACCAGCGCAACATTGTTCGCGACCAACGAGATGTGCTTCAATGGCAGCGCGTTCAATGGGCTGGCTGGATTTGTCATGAGATCGATGCTTGCGGCAACACTGATGTTGGCATCCGCCACAGGCGCCAGCGCCCAGATGACGACGGCACAGGTCCCCGGCACCAAGCCGAAAGCGGTCCAGACCGTTCCGATCAAGCCGCCCGCGCTGCAGACGCCATCGGAAACCGCCGATGCGATGGCGCAGGCGGAGCGGCTGTCGCTGCAATCCGACCTCGCCTGGGTCGGCCAATATAACGGCGCCATCACCGGCGATGTCAGCTCCCGCATGGTTGACGCCATCAAGGAATACCAGAAGGCCAAGGGCGGCAAGCCGACCGGCGTGCTCAATCCGCAGGAACGCGCCGCGCTTGCCGAGACCGCACGGCGCAAGCAGGACAGTGTCGGCTGGAGGATCGTGACGGAGATGACCAGCGGCGCGCGGCTCGGCATTCCCGGCAAGCTGGTGCCGCAGCAGGCGACCGACGCCAACGGCTCGAAATGGAGCTCGCCGACGGGAACGGTGCAGGTGCTGCTCAGCCGCCGCAAGGAGGCAAACCCGACGACGGCAAAACTCGCGGACGCCGAGAAGAAGGAGCCTGCGGGGCGCAAGGTCGACTACACCGTGTTGAAGCCCGACTTCTTCGTGCTGTCAGGCTTGCAGGGTCTGAAGAAATTCTACGTACGCGGCACCTTCAAGGGCGACGAGGTCCGCATCATGACGATCTTGTACGATCAGGCGACCGAGAACACGGTCGAGCCGGTCGTGATCGCGATGTCGAGCGCATTCAATGCGTTTCCGACGGGGCCGCAGGCCGGGCCGCCACCGCGCAAGACCGTTGAATATGGCACCGGCATCGTCGTCAGCGACGATGGTGCGATCGTCACGGATCGTCTCGTCACCGATTCCTGCCTCGCGATCACCATCGGCGGCTATGGTAGTGCCGATCGTCTCGCCGAGGACAAGGAGCACGATCTCGCGCTGCTGCACATCTATGGCGCGCGCGGCTTGAAGCCGCTCAGCCTGACAGGCGGTGCGGCGAAGACGAGCGTCGATGTCGTCGGCATCGCCGATCCCCAAAGCCAGGGTGGCGCGGCCGGCGTGTCGAGCGTCAAAGGCGCGCTGGCGCCGGTGACGAGCAGCGACTCCGCGCTGTCGCCGCCGCCCGCGGTCGGCTTCTCCGGCAGCCCGGCCATCGACGGCGACGGAAAATTTGTCGGCGTGGCGTTGTTGAAGCCGGCCATCATCGCGGGACCCGCGACATCGGCACCGGCATCGCAGGCGGTGATGGTGTCCGCTGACACAGTGCGCGACTTCCTGAAGGCGAACGCCGTCACCGCGAGCGGCACGTCGACGGATGCGAAGGCCGCCGTCGTGCGCGTCATCTGCGTGCGGAAGTAGCCCGCGGCGCTCTTCTCTCATCCCGGACAGAGTTCGCACGAAATGTCATTTCGCCGAACACACCGCTTCTCACGTACTTTTTGGAGGACTTGCCAAATTTTCAAGGGGGGCAGTCAGGCGGCAAACGAGACCCGTCGACTCATATGAAACATCGACGAATCCTCGGAAATCGTCTTCGAGCACTCGGGAGATGAGGCGTGAACCAAAGCCCACGCGGGCGGGATTCGACGCCGTTGGACCGCCGGATTCTCGCCAGAGAAACACGAACTTTGACTCCCCGTCTTGATCCTCGCATTCCCATGAAATCGATACGCAACCGGTCGCCGCGGTTAGAGCGCCGTATTTCAAGGCGTTGGTCGCGAGTTCGTGAAGCGCCAGTGACAAGGCAAGCGCTTGTCGAGATCTCACAACAAGGGGCGGACCCGAGACCGTGAAGCGGCCTTCTCCCGTCCGGTAGGGTGCAAGAGCAGTGCTGATCACATCGTGGAGTGGCGCGGCCGCCCAATTAGAAGCAGTCAGCAGGTCCTGCGCTCGTCCAAACGCACCGAGCCGTGCCTGGTACTTTTCGAGATCGGCTTTGCTGGCTGGATCGCGAAACGTCTGGGCGGCTACTGCGCTCAGGACTGCGAGCGTGTTCTTGACGCGGTGCTTCAGTTCCTCATTGATGAGGCCCAGCGCTTCTCTTGCCGTATGCTCGGACGTGACATCCCTGCAGACCACAAGTACGCCGCCCACTTTGCCTTCGAGATCAATCGGACCAAAGCTATACGTCCACCAGACGTCCTCGCGACGACCGTGACGGGTAACCGGTACGAGCTGGTCTTCATTCCAGGTCGCACCCTTACCCGACATGACGTATTCGATTTGAGGACCAATGATGTCCCAGATCTCAGCCCAGCACTCGCGGCCATTTGCTCCCAGAGCACTTGGATGTCTTTCGGGGCCCATCGTCTCCCGGTATGCATCGTTATAGAATTGGATGAGGTTTGGTCCCCACCAAATGAACATCGGGTGGCGCGAGGTCAGAACGAGCCTAACCGTAACCCGAAGACTTTGGGGCCACGTTTCCGGGGAGCCCGCCGACGTCTTCGACCAGTCGAACGCGCGCGTCAGAGCGCCCATCTCGCCGCCCCCGGCCAAAAAATCGCCGATCACATCCCCGCCCATACGCGCAACCTTGCCCAGACGCTGGCCGAAAAGCTCGTGGCCAGAGTTGCGCAACATACAATGCCGAAGTTGCATCGTCATCTATGCGGAACTCGCCGCATATTCGGCATCGGCCCTGCACTACGGACGCAGATTGTCCGAAAACTGCCACGGCAGTTCAAAAACCGTCAGACACAGGAAATTCTGACGCACCACGCTCGCGAATGCGCGGCTAAGCCAGCCTGAACCTGATCCCGGGTTTCGCGAGGCCGCCTGAGATTCCAACCGGCGTGCCGTCCGCGCGCCAGCAGGCGGCGCCGGTCATGGTGCCGTCGTCGTGGAAGGCGATGCCGTTCATGCCGCCGGCGACGGTTGCGACAGGTTGGACTTTGTGGCCGAGCGCTGTGAGCTTTGTCCGCACGCTCTCCGGAACGGCGTGCTCGACCTCGAGCGCATTGCCTTCGGTCCAGACGCGCGGCGCCTCGACGGCTTCCTGCAGGCTCATGCCATGGTCGATGAGATTGACCAGCGCCTGCATCGCACTCGGGAAGATGCGCTTGCCGCCGGGCAGGCCCAGTGCGTAGCGCAGCTTGCCGTCATGCAAAGCCATCATCGGCGACATCGAGGTCGTCACGCGCTTGCCCGGCGCGAGCGACAGCGCATGGCCCGGACGTGGGTCAAAGAGGTTCATGTAATTGTTGGCGATGGCGCCAAGACCCGGGATCATGATCTTCGCGCCGAAGAGATTGTTGATGGTCTGCGTGGTCGCGACCACGTTGCCGAAACTGTCGGCCGCCGTCATATGCGTGGTGTGCGCGCTTTCGAGCTGCGTCACGCCGGCACCCCAAGCCTGCGCCCGCGCCGGATCGATGGCATGGCGGCGCTCTTCTGCGTAGGCCTTCGACGTCAGCTTCTCGACGGGCACGCCGACATAGTCAGGATCGCCGCTGGCCGCGGCGCGATCGGCGAAGGCGATTTTCAGGACTTCGGCGAGGTAATGGATGGTCTCCGATGTGCCGAAGCCGAGGCCGCCGATATCGTAGCCTTCCAGGATGTTCAGCATCTGCGCGATGTGCACGCCAGAGGCCGCAGGCGGCGGCGGTCCGAAGATGGTCCAGCCGCGATAATCGGCGCGGATCGGTTGCCGCTCGACGGTCTTGTAAGAGGTGAGATCGTTGCGACGGATGAAGCCGCCGCTCTTCTCCATGTAGTCGGCGAGAATGTCGCCCAGCGGACCCTCGTAGAGCGCATGCTCGCCGTGGTCAGCGATGTAGCGGAGCGTCTCGGCATATTCGGACTGCACCACGCGCTCGCCGACTTTCAGCGGCTCACCGTTCGGCAGGAAGATCGCCGCGATCGGCTTGTCCCTGCGCATCGTGGCGGCGCTCTCGCTGATGCATTCGTGCAAATACGGCGTCGCCGCATAGCCACGCGCGGCGTGCTTGATCGCGGGTTGCATGACGTCGGCAAGGCTCATGGTGCCGAACCGACGCAGCGTCTCGCACCAGGCTTTCAGCGAGCCCGGCGTGGCGACGGCCTTCGCTCCGTTGAGGTTCTCGTTGCCGACGGTGTCGAACACGTCATGCGCCGAGCCCGGCTTGGAGGTGTAGGTGGTGTCGCGGACCGACGCGGGCACCGTGCTCTGGCCGTCGATGAAGCGGTGGCTGCCGTCGGCGAGGCGAATATGCGCCATGCCGCCGCCGATGATGCCGACCATCATCGGCTCGACCACGGTCAGCGTGAACAGGGTGGCGATCGCGGCATCGATGGCGTTGCCGCCGGCGGCCAGCATCTCGGCACCGGCGCTGGAGGCCAGCGGGTGGTTGCTCACCACCATGCCGCGGCTCGAGACCGCCGGCATCTTCTGACATTCAAAGGTTGTTGCCGTCCGGTCGCGCCAGTTTCCGCCCATGCCACTCGTCCTTCCTGTTCACGGCGGCGAGCACATCATAGGCACTTCTACGGGTCCAGTACTGGTACGGATTAACTGGCATTCCCGATTCTGCCATCATCGTTACCAGTTGATTCGGACATCCGCGGTCCCCTTTGGATCGGGCAAGGTAAGTCCTGAGCGAGAAGAGCTCAGCATCACCAATGATGCACGTTCGCGTGGCGTTACCTCTGACCCAAGCACTCCAAAGGATTCAGCTTCCAATGCACACGATCGTACTGGCCACCCAAAAGGGTGGTAGTGGCAAGAGCACGCTCGCCATCGGCCTCGCGCTGGCTGCCAAGCAGGCCGGCTTCACCGTTCGCCTGATCGAGACCGACCCGCAGGGCACCCTGTCCAACTGGGCCCGCCGCCGCAACAATGACGATGTCGTCGTCGAGCCGATCTATCACGCCGCCGATTTCGAGCCCCGGCTGAAGATGCTGGCCGACAGCGGCCTGCAGCTCGCGATCGTCGACACTGCGGCCGGCCTCAGCGCCGTCACCACCGCCGCGATCCGCCATTCCGACCTCTGCCTGATCCCGTCCCGCCCGACCGTGGCCGACATAGAGGCGACCGTCTCCACCCTCAGCGTCGCGCGCGCCTGGAAGCGTCCCTACAGCTTCGTGCTGAACCAGACGCCGATCCGCGGCCAGCGCATCGACAACGCCGCCAACACGCTCGCAGAGGAAGCCGCGCTCGATCTCGTCGACGTGCTCGCACGCCCGATGATCGTGATGCGCAACGACCACCAGGACTCGCTCGCCTCGGGCCTCGCCGTCAGCGAGTTCGCACCGAACGGCAAGTCGACCGAGGAAGTCCGCGGCCTCTGGCGCTGGGTCGAGACCCGTCTCGAACTCTCCGCCGGCAATCTGCTGATCGATCAGGTCATGTCGGCCGCCGACGGTGTGCTGCATGCCGCTGCCGAGATTTCGGCGGACGAAACTGTTCTGGCATCCTGAGCGGGGCGATCGCTCAAGGTGCAAGACGGGCTCTTCGCCATCCGGTGAATGAGCCCAAGCGACGAAGCAATCCGGCCACCAGCCCGGCCGGATTGCTTCGCTTCGCGTTTTGTCGAAAACAACCCCATGCACAGTAGAACGCACCGTGGCCGAGGCATCTCGGCGGCGGCGCGTAGGCGTTTGACCCGTCGAGGTAAACGGCGGCGCTAAATCACTTCTGACACTTCGAACACCAGAACGTCGAGCGACCGTTCTGGGTGAAACGCTTGATGGTGCCGCCACAGCGCGGCGTGGTGCACTTCTCATCTTCGCGGTCATAGACCTTGAACGAGTGCTGGAAATAGCCGAGCTCGCCCGAGGTCTGGCGATGGTCGCGCAGTGACGAACCGCCGGCCTTGATGGCATCGTTCAGCACGGTGTGGATCGCACCGACCAGTCGCTTGGCATGATCGGTCGGCTCGCCGTTCCTGGTCGACAACGTCGCAGCGATCCGGCGCGGCGACAGATGCGAGCGGTGCAGGGCTTCGCAGACATAGATGTTGCCGAGGCCCGCGACCACGCGCTGGTCGAGTAGCGCGGCCTTCAGGTTCGTCTTCTTGCCTTCGCAGGAGCTCGCCAGCATCGCGGCGTCGAACTCGTTGCCGAGCGGCTCCGGGCCGAGGTCGCGCAGCAGCGGCTCGTCTTCGAGCGCGTTGCGGGCGATCACTTTCATGTAACCGAAGCGGCGCGGATCGTTGAAGACGATGTCGGCACCGGAGGACATCCGAAACAGCACGTGGTCGTGCGTGGAGTCCTTGCCCCTCGGATAATGAAACTCGCCGGGCGCGGCCTCGTTGTCAGGCTTGATGACGCGGAACGAGCCCGACATGCCCAGATGCATCAGCAGCACGTCGCCGGAGGCGAGATCGGCCATGAGATATTTTGCACGGCGCCCGAGCCCCGTGACGATCTGCCCCTGCAGCCGGGCCACGAAATCGGGCTGGAACGGAAAGCGCAAATCAGGCCTGCGGGCCTCCGCAACGACGATTTTCGCCCCCTCCATGACGGGTTGAAGGCCACGGCGAACAGTCTCGACTTCGGGCAATTCGGGCATGGTCAGGCATTCACCTTATGAGGGCGGTGTGATAGCGCCATTGCGGCGGGCGGGCTATGGTCCGCCCATTGGAGTAGAGTAATGGATCGGCCGGGCGAAACCACGCATTTTGGCTTCAGGGACGTTCCCCTGGGGGACAAGCAGACGCTGGTGAACGATGTGTTTCACAGCGTGGCGTCGCGCTATGATTTGATGAACGACCTGATGTCCGGTGGCCTGCACCGGGTCTGGAAGGACATCATGATCAGCGCGCTCAACCCGCCGCGGGGCGACCATCCCTTTGCGTTGCTCGACGTTGCCGGTGGCACCGGCGACATCTCCTTCCGCGCCGCCAAGGCGGCAGGTCCGGGCTTCCACGCGACCGTCTGCGACATCAATTCCGACATGCTGGCGGTGGGCCGCGAGCGTGCCGCCAAGCGCCACCTCGACACCCAGGTCGATTTCGTCGAAGGCAATGCCGAGGCGCTCGCCTTCGCCGACCGCAGCTTTGACGCATATACGATCGCTTTCGGCATTCGCAACGTGCCGCAGATCGACAAGGCGCTACGCGAGGCCTATCGCGTGCTCAAGCCCGGCAGCCGCTTCCTGTGCCTGGAATTCTCCACGGTCGAAATGCCCGGTCTCGACAAGATCTATGATCTGTTCTCGTTCAAGGTGATCCCGCCGCTCGGCCGCATGGTCACGGGCGATGCCGAATCCTACCAATATCTCGTCGAGTCGATCCGCAAGTTTCCGAAGCCAAACGCCTTCGCCGACATGATCCGTGAGGCCGGCTTCTCTCGCGTGAGCTATCAGACCCTGACCGGCGGCATCGTCGCACTTCATTCGGGCTGGCGTTTGTGATCTCTGCCGTCACCCACATTTCGCGCCTGATCCGCGCCGCGCTCGTGTTTGCGCGCGAGGGCGTGTTCGGCTCCGTCGATCCGAGCCTGGTGCCGCCACCCGGACAGCTTGCGCTGAAAATGGCGCGCCTGGTCGAACGCCGCGGCGACAAGCATGGCCCGCGCATCTCGCGCGCGCTGACGCGGATGGGCCCGGCCTATCTCAAGCTCGGGCAATTCCTGGCGACCCGTCCCGACGTCGTCGGCGTGAATATCGCGCGCGATCTGGAAAGCCTGCAGGATCGCCTGCCGCCGTTTCCGCAAGCCGAAGCCGAAGCCGCGATTGCGACGTCGCTGGAACGGCCGCTGAAAGACGTGTTTGTCAGCCTCAGTCCGCCAGTTGCCGCCGCCTCGATCGCGCAGGTGCATCGTGGCGAGATCGAGCGCGACGGCATTCGCAAGCAAGTCGCGGTCAAAGTGCTGCGGCCGAACGTGTCCGCGCGCTTCCGCCGTGACCTCTCCGATTTCTTCTACGTCGCCCACAAGGCCGAAACCTATTCGGCTGAAGCGCGGCGGCTCCGTCTTGTCGAAGTCATCAACACCATGTCGCGCTCGGTCGCGATGGAGATGGACCTGCGGCTTGAGGCTGCGGCGCTGTCGGAGATGGCGGAGAACACGCGCGACGATCCTGATTTCCGCGTGCCGACCGTCGACTGGGACCGCACCACGCACAACGTGCTGACGATGGAGTGGATCGACGGCATCGCGCTGAACGATCACAAGCGCCTCGCAGAAGCGCAGGTCGATCTGCCCGATCTCGGCCGCAAGGTGATCCAGAGCTTCCTGCGCCACGCGCTGCGCGACGGCTTCTTCCACGCCGACATGCATCCCGGCAATCTGTTCCTTGATGACGCCGGCCGCCTCGTCGCCGTCGACTTCGGCATCATGGGCCGGCTCGGCATGAAGGAGCGGCGCTTCCTCGCCGAAATCCTGCTCGGCTTCATCACCCGCGATTATCGCCGCGTCGCCGAGGTGCATTTCGAAGCAGGCTACGTGCCTGCGCATCACTCGGTCGAGAATTTCGCGCAAGCCATCCGCGCCATCGGCGAGCCGATTCACAACCGCACCGCCGAGGAAATCTCGATGGCGCGGCTGCTGACGCTGCTGCTCGAGGTTACTGGTCTATTCGACATGACGACGCGGCCCGAGCTGATCCTGCTGCAGAAGACCATGGTCGTGGTCGAGGGCGTGGCGCGCGGCTTCGATCCCAAGCTCGATATCTGGAAGGTCGCCGATCCCGTCGTGCGCGAATGGATCGAGCGCAATCTCGGACCGATCGGCCGGGTGCAGGGTGCGCTCGCCGGCGGCGGCGATCTCGCCCGCGTGCTGATGCGCCTGCCTGATATTGCACAGCGCTCGGTCGCAGTGCTCGAGCAGCTCGAGACGATGACGCGGGAAGGCATCAGGCTGTCGCCTGAGAGCATTGCCGCGATGGGGCGTAGCGAGGGCCGCAAGAACCGCTGGCGCACGGTGGCGCTCTGGATCATCGCCGCGACCTTCATCGGCATCCTGATCGCCGTCCGGAACCTGTGACCGCCGAGATGTGATTGCACTGCAATCACGGGTGTGATAGCATCGCTATCATTCCTGCTGGAGGGGCGCCATGGCAAGCCTGACCATCCGCAAGCTCGACGACACCGTCAAAGCCTATTTGCGGCTGCGCTCGGCCAAAAATCACAGGTCAGTCGAGGAAGAGGTCCGGGTCATCCTGCGGGAGCTGATCGAGGGCCGCGAGGAGCCGCTGACGCCCTTCGCGGTGCCGCCCGAGACGTCCCCTGCGCCGGCATCCTACCGCACCGGCGCCGTCCCTGAGGCCAGCATCACCCTGATCATCGGCGGCGGGATCGCGGCCTTCAAGTCGCTCGACCTGATCCGAAGGCTGAAGGAGCGGCGCATCGAGGTCCGCTGTGTGCTGACCAAGGCCGCCGAGCAATTCGTCACCCCGCTCTCGGTGAGCGCCCTCTCCCATGAGCGCGTCTATACAGATTTGTTCGATCCCCAGAGCGAGTTCGATGCCGGCCATATTCGCCTGGCGCGCGACTGCGATCTGATCGTGGTGGCGCCGGCGACCGCCGATCTGATGGCGAAGATGGCGAACGGCCATGCCGATGATCTCGCCAGCGCGATCCTGCTCGCCACCAACCGCAAGGTCCTGATTGCACCGGCGATGAATCCGCTGATGTGGAACAACGCCGCAACGCGCCGCAATGTTGCGCAGCTTCAGCGCGACGGAATCCTCTTCATCGGGCCCAATTCCGGCGAAATGGCTGAAGCGGGCGAAGCCGGTGTCGGCCGCATGTCCGAGGCGATCGAGATCGCCACCGCCGCCGAGAAGCTGCTGCGACCGCCGATGCCGAAGCCGCTTGCCGGCAAGCGCGTGCTGATCACAGCGGGTCCCACGCACGAGCCGATTGATCCGGTGCGCTACATCGCTAACCGCTCGTCCGGCAAACAAGGCTTTGCCATTGCCGCCGCAGCACAGGCCGCGGGCGCAGAGGTCATTCTCGTCAGCGGCCCCGTGGATCTCGGCAATCCGCAAAGCGTGACGGTGAAGCGTGTGGAATCGGCGCGGCAGATGCTGGAGCAAGTGCAGGCCGCACTCCCCGCCGACATCGCGATCTTCGCCGCCGCCGTCGCCGACTGGCGCGTCGCCAATGAAGGCGAGCAGAAGCTGAAGAAGACCTCCGCCGGCATGCCGCCGCTTCAGTTGGTCGAAAACCCCGACATCCTCGCCACGATCTCCAAACTCACCGAGAAGCGTCCACCGCTCGTGATCGGCTTTGCCGCCGAGACCGAGCACCTCATCGACAACGCCAAGACGAAGCTCGCGCGCAAGGGCTGCGACTGGATCGTCGCCAATGACGTCTCGCCCGCGACCGGCGTGATGGGCGGTGATCGCAACACCGTGCATCTCATCAGCAAGAATGCTGCTGATAACGGCGAGATCACAGTTGATTCCTGGCCGGTGATGACCAAGGAACAGGTCGCCATCGAACTGGTCGCGCACATCGCCAAAAGCGTGACCGACACATCCGCGGAGCCGGCATCTTGAGCACGAAGGTCACCGTCGAACTGCAGCAACTGGCCCACGCTAGAGGCCTACCGCTGCCGGCCTATCAGACCGCTGACGCCGCCGGTCTTGATTTGATGGCAGCGGTGGCGGACAGCGAGCCGATGACGCTCGCACCCGGCCAATACGCGCTGGTGCCGACGGGACTTGCGATCGCCCTGCCATCAGGCTTTGAAGCCCAGGTGCGGCCGCGCTCGGGTCTTGCAGCCAAGCACGGCGTCACCGTGCTGAACTCGCCCGGCACAATCGACGCCGACTACCGCGGCGAGATCAAGGTGATCCTGATCAACCACGGCGCTTCGCCGTTCGTGATCAAGCGCGGCGAACGCATTGCGCAGATGGTGATTGCGCCCGTGGTCCAGGCCGCGCTGGTTCCGGTCGCGACGCTGTCGTCGACAGATCGCGGCGCCGGCGGCTTCGGCTCGACCGGCCGCTAAGGATCTGGATCCATTGAATTTTAGGCATGAGCAGGAGCAGGTGAAAACGACGGCAATTGACTTTACCTACTAGTAGGTAGATAAACCGGCCATTGTCCCCAACCCAAGGATCATGGCCGTGACCACCGAATTGTACTGGCTGACGCTGACCGTTTTGATGACCGCGCTGTTCTGGGTGCCCTACATCCTCGACCGTCTTGCGGTTCGTGGAATCTGGCCCGCGCTCTCCGATACGCAGCCCGAGAACGGCGGCCGGCATTCGCTGTGGGCCCAACGCGCGATCAAGGCACATCAGAACGGCGTAGAAAACCTGGCCATCATCGTGCCCGCGGTGCTGGTCGCGCACCTGCTCAGCATCTCGACCCCGGCCACCAAGGCCGCCATCGTGGTCTACTTCTTCGCGCGACTGATCCATTTCTTCGTGTATGTCGGCGGCGTTCCCGTCGTGCGCACGCTCGCATTCGCGGTCGGCTGGGGCGCGCAGATGGTCTTTCTGCTCAGCATCCTGGGCTGGATCTGACCCGCAATGACCCGCCCGCTTCTCCTCGTCACCGGAGTTGCCGAAGGTCTTGGCGCCGAGATCGCCGCCGTCTTCGCGCAGGCGGGCCATGACGTCATCGGTCTTTCCCGCACCGACCGCTGTTCGGCACCAATCCGTCAATCGGTCGAGCGTCAGGGCGGCAGCTATATCCATCTCGCCTGCGACATCACGCAGGCTGGCGAGGTGGCGGCCGCACTCGCACCGCATGCGGCGCACATCGACGTGCTCATTCACAACGCGCACAGACTCCTGATCAACCGTTCGAGCAGACGACGGGAAGCGAGTTCGAGAACGTATGGCGCGTCGCCTGTCTCGGTGCGATGCTATCAGCGCAAGCGGTCATTCCGCACATGGCGGCCCGACAGGCTGGAACGATCATCCTCACCGGGGCTACCGCCGGTACGCGCGGCGCCGCCAATTTCTCCGCATTTGCGTCGGCAAAATTCGCGCTGCGCGGGCTGGCGCAATCGCTGGCGCGCGAGTTCGGTCCCCGCGGAGTTCACGTTGCGCATCTCGTGCTCGACGGCTTGATCGACGAGGTGCAGACTGAGCAACGCTTTGGTGCATCGGCCACTGTCCGGATGTCGCCGCACGCGATCGCGAATGCCTGTCTTGATTTGACGGTGCAGCATCCATCCGCATGGACGCATGAGATGGATCTGCGGCCACTCTCCGAGCGATTTTGAGGAGGCATGCAATGTCCAACGAACTCGTCAACGCCGACTTCACGCAACGCATCGTGATCGCGACCGACACCTTGCCGTGGATTCCCTCGCCGCAAGCCGGCGTCGAGCGCCGCCTGCTCGACCGCATTGGCGGCGAGGTCGCCCGCGCCACGTCGCTGGTCCGTTACGCAAAAGCCTCTGCATTTCCCGCACATCAGCACGGGCTGGGCGAGGAATTTTTGGTGCTGGACGGCGTGTTCTCCGACGAGCACGGCGACTACCCCAAAGGGACCTATGTCCGTAACCCACCCGGCAGCCGTCACACGCCGCGGACGGAGCCGGGCTGCGTCATCCTGGTCAAGCTGCGGCAGATGACGCTGAGCGAGACCGCACGCGTCGTGATCGACATGTCCGACGCCCAGTGGGAGGAAGTCTCGCCCGGACTTGCACGGCTTCCGCTGCATGCTGGCGCCGATACCGGCGAACAGGTTGGCATCGAACGTCTCGCCCCCGGCGCCCGTTATGGCGAACTGGAATGTCCCGGCGGCGAAGAGATTTTTCTGTTGTCGGGATCGTTGACGGACGAATATGGGAGCTACGGTGCGGGGACCTGGATCAGGAACCCGGCCGGATTCCGGCGCAGTCTGCTTTCGGGCGACGGTGCGACCTATTGGGTGAAGCGAGGCCATCTCGGCCGGATCTCATGATTGGAAGGCAATGGCGACGGCGACAAAGCAGAGATCGGAGACCGCAGAGCAGATCCTCGATCTTGCCGAGACACTGATCCAGACCCGCGGTTACAGCGCCTTCAGCTACCAGGACATCGCGGACGCGCTCGGCATCCGCAAGGCCAGCATCCACTACCATTTCCCGTCCAAGACCGATCTCGGCGTCGCCGTGATCGACCGCTACATTGCGCGTTTCGACGCCGCCCTCGTCGGCATAGCCAGCGATCAGGCAAAGCCGTCGATGGCGATGCTGGATTTCTACACCCAGCCTTACCTCCAATTTGCCGAGACTCCCGACCGGGTCTGCCTCAGCGCCGCGCTCGCGGGCGAAATGCTGGCGCTGCCTGCGGAAATCCGCGAGCGCGTCGAACACTTCTTCAAGACCCACCAGAGTTGGTTGACCAACATCATCGAGCGCGGCGCCGCGCGCGGCGAGTTCCGGCTGCGGGCGCCGGCCGCCAAGTCTGCGCGAATGATGTTCGGGGCCCTGCAGGGCGCGCTGCTGGTCAAGCGCGCAACCGGCGACATCTCGCAGATCAACGACGTCATCGCAGTCATGAAGTCACAGCTCACGGCCGGTTCCTGACCGCGTTCCACCGCTGAATTACGGGCATAAGTTCGCGCCGAGCCGGCCCGGCGGACGGCGGTCGCTGCTTTTTTCCCCAGCGGGATTCCTGTTCACGATCTGGACTCTTACCGGTGGAGTCTTGGGGAGGGTATTGTCGTTTGATTCGCGCGCGACGGGGGTCGTTGCGCGGTCACTTCGTGCGGTCTTGGGGCAACTATGTCAGGCGTGATCGTGTCGATGCGTCGGACGCTGCTGTCGTGCACATCGTTGGCGCGCAACGGCTTATTTGGAGGCGCTCTCGCAGCGCTGCTGCCGGCTGAGCCGGCGAATGCCGCCGACCTCGTCGACACACTTTCGAATTTGCTGGATTTCAACCGGCAGGAACTCGCGGTGCTCGCCACCGCGCTGGCCCTGCTCGGCTTCACGGTCGTGGCTGCGATCCTGTTGATGCGCACACGCGTGCGCACCGTCAAGAACGAGGCGGCGCTGCGCGGGCGGATCCGGGAACTCCAGCTGCAGACCGACCGCTTCGGCGCCCTGCTGTTCGCCGAGCCGCAGGTCCTGATCTCCTGGCCGGCCGGCGATGATCGCGCACAGATCTCCGGCGACATCTCCATGGTGCTGCCGCGTGATCCGTCGCCGCAGCGCGTGCTCGCCTTCGGAACCTGGCTGCCGCCGGAACCGGCGCTGCAGATGGATCACGCCGTCGATGCCTTGCGCGAGCGCGGCGACGGCTTCCAGCTCACGCTGACCACGGCCAACGGCCACACGCTGGAAGCGCTCGGCCGCGCCATTGGCGGCCAAGCCATTGTGCGGATTCGCGAACTCTCAGGTCTGCGCCGTGATCTCGCCGAAACCAATCTGCGCTACAAGGCCCTCTCCGACGAAACCGAGATGCTGCGCGGCTTTGCCGCCGCTGCACCGTGGCCGATCTGGGCCAAGGGCGAGAACGGCGCGCTGACCTTCGCCAATCCGGCCTATGTCCGCGCCACCGAGGCGAACAGCATCATCGACGCCCAGGAGCGCAAGCTCGAGCTGCTCGACAGCGCCGACCGCACCGCCATGGAGCGCAGCTTGAAGGATGTCGCTCACTTTACTTCGCGGCTGCCGATCGTGACCGGTGGCGAGCGGCGCATGTATGACGTCCGCGCGGTCAATGTCGGCACCGGCAGCGTCGGTGTCGCCATCGACGCCAGCGAGGCCGACGCGCTCAGCGCCGCGCTGGTGCGGATGGCGGAAGCGCATCGCCGCACGCTCGACCAGCTCTCGTCCGGTGTGGCCGTGTTCGACGGCCAGCGCCGCCTTGCCTTCTACAATGATTCCTATCGGCGGCTGTGGGACCTCGACCGCACCTTCCTCGATGCGCATCCCGATGATTCCAGCGTGCTCGACCAGCTCCGTGCTGCGCGCAAATTGCAGGAGCAGCCGAACTTCCGGGAGTGGAAGGCCAAGCTGCACGAGGCCTATCGCGCGGTCGAGGCCGCCAAGGACACCTGGTACCTGCCCGACGGCCGCGCGCTGTCGGTCGTCACCACGCCGAATCCCGAAGGCGGCGTCACTTATCTGTTCGACGACGTCACCGAAACCCTCGAGCTCGCCCGCCGCTTCGACGGCATGATCCGGGTCCAGCGCGAGACGCTGGACAGCCTCGCCGAGGGTGTCGCCGTGTTCGGCAGCAACGGCAAGGCGCAGCTGTTCAATCCGGCTTTCGTCCGGATGTGGAAGCTCTCCAACGACGCGATGCGCGAGGAGCCGCATATCCAGACCGTCGAGGGCTGGTGCCAACAGCTGTTCGACGATCCCGCCGTATGGCGCCAGATCCGCGAGGCCATCACCTCGATCGAGAACCGCGCCGACGTGCCGCTGAAGCTGGAGCGCAAGGACGGCAGCGTGCTCGACGGCATGATCCGTCCGCTGCATGACGGCGCGACCATGCTGACCTTCCTCGACATCACCGACACCGAGAATGTCGAGCGCGCGCTGCGCGAGCGCAACGAGGCGCTGGAGACCGCCGACCAGATGAAGGTGGATTTCGTCCACCACGTCTCCTACGAGCTGCGCTCGCCGCTGACCACCATCATCGGCTTCGCGCATTTCCTCAGCGATCCCTCGACCGGGCCGCTGACGCCGAAGCAGGCCGAATATCTCGACTACGTCACCAAATCGACCAACGCGCTGCTGGCGCTCACCAACAACATCCTCGATCTCGCCACCATCGACGCCGGCGCCATGAAGCTGGAGCTCGGTCCGGTCGACGTCAGCAAGACCATCGAGCTTGCCGCCGAAGGCATCCAGGACCGGCTCGCCACAGACCGCATCCGCCTCAAGGTCGAGATCGCGCCCGATGTCGGCAGCTTCATCGGCGACGAGAAGCGCGTGGTGCAGGTGCTCTATAATCTGCTCGCCAACGCCGTCGGCTTCTCGCCGCAGGATTCCACCGTCGGCATCAGCGCGCGCCGCACCGATCGCAGCGTGGTCTTCATTGTGACAGATTCCGGACCTGGAATACCGGCCGACATGAAGGACAAGGTGTTCAACTGGTTCGAAAGCCGCTCGCAGGGCTCGCGTCATCGCGGCGCTGGGCTCGGGCTGTCGCTGGTGCGCTCCTTCGTCGAGCTGCATGGCGGCAAGGTGCAGGTGGATTCGGTCGTCGGCAAAGGCACGGTCGTGATCTGCGACTTCCCGACCGACCAGGCGGCGCATCGCGACGCCGCCGAATGAGCGAACCCGCCCAACTCTCCGTCGCGCTTGTCAACGAGACGGCCACCGCGCAATTGATGGCCGACCTCGCTTTGCTGGTCGGCCCGGGCGATACCATCACGCTCACCGGTGATCTCGGCGCGGGCAAGACGGCAGCCGCGCGCAGCCTGATCCGCTATCTCGCCGGCGACGACGAGCTCGAAGTGCCGAGCCCGACCTTCACGCTGGTGCAGGGCTACGAGCTCGCGGCATTTCCGGTCATGCATGCCGATCTCTATCGCGTCGAGGACGAGAGCGAGCTCGAGGAGATCGGGCTGTCGCCGTTGCCCGACGCGACGCTGGTGCTGATCGAATGGCCGGAGCGGGCGCCGTCGGCGATGCCGGAAGATCGCATCGACATCGCGCTGACGCATCGCCCGGCGCTGGGCGCGAATGCGCGCGCCGCCGACATCAGCGGCTACGGCAAGAGTGCGGCGACCGTTGCGCGGCTGAAGGCGCTGCGCGAATTCCTCGACGCCTCCGGCTATATCGATGCAGGCCGCAAGCGCATGGCGGGCGATGCCTCGACACGCTCCTACGCGCGGCTGATCCGCGACGACGGTGTCGTCATCCTCATGAACTCGCCGCAGCGCCCCGATGGCGCTGCGATCTACAACGGCAAATCCTATAGCGCCGCGGTGCATCTGGCCGAGAACATCAAACCATTCGTCGCCATCGACGAAGGTTTGCGCGCGGCAGGAATTTCGGCGCCGAAAATCCATCATTACGACCTTGATCGCGGCTTCCTGATCTCCGAGGATTTCGGCAGCGAGGGCGTGATCGAAGGCGACCCGCCGCGACCGATTCCCGAGCGCTATGAAGCAGCGACCGATGTGCTGGCCGCGCTGCACGGCAAGGCGCTGCCGGAGACGTTGCCGCTGGACGGGCAGACCTACACTATTCCGGCGTGGGACACCGAGGCGCTGCTGATCGAGATCGGTTTGATGCCGGAATGGTATCTGCCCGATCGCAACGCGCCGCTGAGCCACGAGAAGCGCGCGGAATTTTTCGCGATGTGGCGCGAGCTCCTGAAGAAGCCGCTGGCCGCGCCGAAGACCTGGATCATCCGCGACTATCACTCGCCGAACCTGATCTGGCTCGCGGACCGCAGCGGCATGGCACGGGTCGGCGTGATCGACTTCCAGGACACCGTGCTCGGACCGCACTCCTATGACGTGGTGTCGCTGCTGCAGGACGCCCGCATCGACGTGCCCGAATCGCTCGAGCTGACGCTGCTGTCGCGCTACATCAAGGCGCGCCGCGCCGAGGATGCGAGCTTCGATCCGGCCGGCTTTGCCGAGCTCTATGCCATCATGTCGGCGCAGCGTAACACGCGCCTGCTCGGCACCTTCGCCAGGCTCAACCGCCGCGACGGCAAGCCGCATTATCTGCGTCACCAGCCGCGAATCTGGACTTATCTGCAGCGCTCCCTTGCGCATCCGGCCCTGGAGCATCTACGCGACTGGTATCTCGCCAACGTCCCGCCGCCGCGCTCCTGAGCCGGAACCGGTTTACCAGCTGTTAGCCATCGCATCGGTAATATCGCCCGCGGGCAGCCGGATAAATACGGGGCTGGAGCAGGGCAGATGGCGGTCAAGACGGACCAGCGCGGGAACAGTCGGGTTGTTTTCGAACGTGGGATTGCCGCCCAGATGATGGGAATCGACGGCACCTGGCGGCGCGAATGCACCATGGAGGACGTCTCCGAGACCGGCGCCAAGCTGACCATCGACGGCTCTGTCGAAGGTCTGCACCTGAAGGAATTTTTTCTCGTCCTGTCGTCGACCGGACTTGCGTACCGGCGTTGCGAGCTGGCCTGGGTAAATGGCGACCAGATCGGCGTCAACTTCCTCAAGCAGGGCGACAAGAAGAAAAAGGCGCGTTCCACAGCTGTCGGGGCGTGAGGGCAACACAATTCGTACAACCGTCACGGCGGCTGGCTAAGGCGGTTGAGATGCGGTGCGGCTGAGCGGGGCTCGTGCTAGGCTGCCAGGAACGCAGAGATTTTAGAGGTTCGAGAAAGCTTAAGGATGTCCGTCAAACCGACCAAAGCCATGGTGCTCGCCGCAGGGTTCGGCCTGCGCATGCGTCCGCTGACGGACAAGATGCCGAAGCCGATGGTGCCGGTGGCGGGCCAGCCGCTGCTCGACCACGTGCTCGACAAGCTCGGCCAGGCCGGCGTCACCGAGGCCGTGGTCAATGTGCACTATCTGCCCGACCAGATCATCGACCACACCGCGACGCGCCAGCTTCCGCACGTGACCATTTCGGACGAGCGCGACCAGGTGCTCGGCACCGGCGGCGGCGTGGTCAAGGCGCTGCCGCTGCTCGGCGATGCGCCGTTCTATCACGTCAATTCCGACACGCTGTGGATCGACGGCGTGCGCTCGAACCTGACGCGGCTTGCCGAAAACTTCGACCCCGAGCGCATGGACATCCTGCTGCTGATGGCGCCGACCGCGACCAGCATCGGCTATAGCGGCCGCGGCGATTACGGAATGCTGCCCGACGGCGCGCTGCGCAAGCGCAAGGAAAAGGAGATCGTCCCGTTCGTCTATGCGGGCGCGGCGATCCTGTCGCCAAAGATTTTCGAAGGTGCGCCCGAGGGCGAATTCTCGCTGACCAAGATGTTCGACCGCGCCAATGAGCAGGAGCGCCTGTTCGGCCTCCGCCTCGACGGCGTCTGGATGCATGTCGGCACGCCCGACGCGGTGCACGCCGCGGAAGAGGCGTTCCTGGAGAGCGTGGCGTAGGGCTAGCTCCTCCTTGTCCCGGACGCGCTGCAGCGTGTAACGCTGCTGCGCAGAGCCGGGACCCACTCCATCCTCAGATCCAGAACGAAGTACTGGGCCCCGGCTCAGCGGCGCATCACTGCGTGCTGCGCCGCGTCCGGGGCACGAGAGTGGTGCTCCACGAACAGCGGGGACGATTTCGCCCCCACCCCATGACCATTTGAAGCCGCATCCCTATATTGCCGGATCGTTCGAATCAGGCAGCCCATGCGCGTTTTCAGCGTTCCCCTCTCAGTTCCGTTCCTGCGCACGATCGTCGCAAGCCTGCTCGATGGCCGGCTGGTCGAGGGATTTGAGGCGCGCAAGGAACCGGCGCGACTGGCGGACGCCACGCTCTATCTGCCGACACGGCGCGCGATGCGTGTCGTGCGCGAGATCTTCCTCGACGAGATGAAGGCCGACGCCGTGGTGCTGCCGCGCATCGTCGCGCTCGGCGACATCGATGAGGACGAGCTCGCCTTCGCCGACGAGGGCGAACAGTTTTCCGGCACGACACCACTCGAAATTCCGCCGCGGCTTGGAGAGCTCGAACGGCGGCTGACACTGGCGCAACTCGTCGCGGCCTGGGCCAAGCGGCCCGTATTGTCGCCGCTGGTCGTCGGCGGCCCCGCCTCGACTCTCGCGCTCGCCGGCGATCTCGCTCGCCTGATCGACGACATGGTCACGCGCGGCGTCGACTGGAGCAAGCTTCGAGGCCTGGTGCCAGATCAGCTTGATCAATACTGGCAGCATTCACTTCAGTTCTTGAACATTGCCAGCGAGACATGGCCGAGCCATCTCGCCGAGATCAACCGCATCGAACCCGCGGCGCGGCGCGATCTCTTGATTGCGGCGGAAGCAAAGCGCCTGACTGCGCATCCGCATGGACCCGTGATAGCGGCTGGCTCGACCGGTTCGATGCCGGCGACTGCAAAGTTCCTGCATGCGGTCGCAGCGCTGCCACACGGCGCCGTGGTGCTGCCGGGTCTCGACACCGATCTGGACGACGATGCCTGGCGTAGCATCGGCGGCAGCAGGGATCTGCTGGGCATCACCGAGAATCCCACCTCGAACCATCCGCAATATGCGATGCATGCATTGCTGGATCGTTTTGGTATCAAGCGCAGTGACGTCGAGATCCTTCAGCCGCCGGGCAAAGGTGGCCGCGATCTGCTCGCCTCGGAATCGATGCGCCCCTCTGCCAAGACGGAGGTCTGGCACGACCGGTTAAAGCAGCCGGATGTCGCCGCGAAGATCGCTGGCGGCATGAAAAATCTCGCCGTGGTCGAAGCGCCCAATCCGGAAGTGGAAGCGCTCGCGATCGCCATTGCGATGCGTGAGGCGCGACATCTCGACAAATCGGCAGCACTTGTGACACCGGACCGCGCGCTTGCGCGGCGCGTGATGGCCGCGCTGACGCGATGGGATCTCGCCTTCGACGATTCCGGCGGCGACGTGCTGATGGAAACCTCCGCCGGCGTCTTCGCGCGTCTCGCAGCGGAGGCTGTGACCAAAGGCCTGGAGCCGCCGACGCTGCTGGCGATGCTGAAGCATCCGCTGTGCCGGCTCGGCCGTGCGCCTGGCGCATGGAAGGCCGCGATCGAAGATCTCGAGCTCGCAGTATTGCGCGGCACGCGCCCGCCTGCGGGCACTGGCGGCCTCTTACGCGAGTTCAACCGCTTTCGCGAGGAGCTGGCAAAGTTGTGGCGCAAGGAGGTTTCCGCGCTCCACCAAGCCGAACCTCGCGCGCGGCTCAAGGCGGAAGATCTCGATCGCATCCAGGCGCTGACCGAAACCCTGCAGAAGGCACTCGCGCCGATCGAAAGTCTCGCGACGTCAAAGCCATTCGACTTCGCCGAGCTCGCGCATCGCCATCGCGAGATCATGATCGAGTTGTCGCGTGACGAGCAGGGCATTCCGCTCGCCTTCGAGGAGCGCGAGGGCCTCGCGCTCGCGAGCGCCTTCGACGATCTCCTGCGCGGCGGCACGACCAGCGGGTTGATGGTGACGCTGCCCGACTATGCCGACGTCTTCCAGACCGCATTCAGCGATCGCGCGGTGCGACGGCGCGACAAGCCCGGTGCGCGCCTGCAGATCTACGGCCCGCTGGAATCACGGCTGATGCAGACCGACCGAATCATCATCGGCGGGCTCATCGAGGGCGTCTGGCCACCGGCGCCGCGCATCGATCCCTGGCTGAGCCGGCCAATGCGGCACGAACTTGGTCTCGATCTGCCGGAGCGGCGTATCGGCCTCTCCGCGCATGACTTCGCGCAACTGCTCGGCGGCGACGAAGTGATCCTCACCCATTCCGCCAAGGCCGGCGGCGCGCCGGCTGCGGCCTCACGCTTCCTGCATCGATTAGAGGCTGTCGCGGGCGACGAGCTCTGGAAGACTGCCATTCGCGCCGGCGAAAAATACGTGCAGTTCGCGGGCGCGCTGGATCAGCCGGCCGAGGTCACGCCGATCAAGCAGCCGGAGCCGCGGCCGCCGCGCGCG
>JAEWHT010000416.1 GCA_023387695.1 Pseudomonadota bacterium
CTCGGCCACATTGCGACGATGCTGAAGGATCTCGACACGGTCGCCGATGTCGCCCAGGCGACGTCGACGCCGGTCCCCATGGCAACCCTCGCGGGGCAGATCTTCAGGCTTGCCAAGGCTGCGCGCGGCGCGGACGCGGACGCCTTGGAGATCTACAAGCTCTCGGCCAAAGAGCGCTGAATCTCCTTACGACTTCTTGCGCTCATCATCTGCCAAAAATCGCCCATACATGCCCCGCGCAAACAACAGCGGTTCTTTTGCGTCGTAGGCATAGGCCTCGACCGCGCCGAGAAAGATCACGTGATCGCCGCCGTAATAGCGATTGACGGATCGACACTGAAAATTCGCCACGCTCTCGGCAAGCACTGGCGCATTGCCGAGGCCCGGCGTCCAGTCCACGCCGGCAAACTTATCCTCGGACGATTTTGCGAATTTGTTGGCAAGCGCCTGCTGCGAGGTGCCCAGCACGTGGACGGTAAAATGGCTGGCATTCTGAAACACAGTCAGGCTCGATGAATAAACGCCGAGGCTCCAGAGAACCAGGGGAGGATTCAAGGAGACCGATGCGAACGAATTGCAGGTGATACCATAGGGCTTTCCATCCGCCGCCGTAGCCGTAATGATCGTAACGCCCGTTCCGTAGGTACCGAGAGCATTGCGAAAATCACGCGGATCGATCGACGAGCTATCGCTTGCGAGCTCGTTGGCAGGATCAGGAGCGGCCGGATGCTTGGACTGGTCATTCATCGGCCGGCCTCACAGCGTGAGATTCTCGGACGGCAGGCCGAGTGCCACACGTCCATAATTGGTTCCGGCCGCATCGAAATTGAATGCCAGGTGCGAATTGATCGCGTGCGCATCGCGGAACTGCCGCTGCAGCACGCCCGTTGTGAACAGGCCGCGTGCCCCACTCGCCGCAAACAGCATCGAGACGGCCTCTGTGCAAAGATTGACCGAGAACGCGCCATCGCGCCGATATCTGGTCTTGGTCGCCATGTCGGGTGTGCGACCACGCCGTGCGTCCTCCATCGCCTCAGTGCACGCTGCGCGCATGATCAGGCGCGCAGCATCGATCTTGGCAGAGGCCTCCGCGATTTTGATTTGCGTGCTTTGGAAATCGCTCAGCTTGGCACGGTTGTACGTCGATATCCGGTGACGCGAGACCTCCGCATAGTCGTCCAGGCACGCCTGCGCATTGCCGAGCGCGACGCCGGAGAGAACATAGGGAAACAGCGAGAACACTGGCAGCGCGTACAGCGGATTGGGGTTTACCTTGCTGCCGGGTGTCGCGCCGCCTGCAAGTTCGCCCACCGCGACGGTCATATGATCCGGCACAAAGGCATCCCTGACCTCGACATCCGACGACCCGGTGCCGCGCAGTCCCGCAACATTCCAGGTGTCGAGAATTTTGTAGTCGGCCTTCGGCAACAGGAAGATGCGATACTCGATGCCGTCAGCCTCGTCGTCAGACGAGACGACGCTCGCGAGCATGTTCCACGCGCAGGAGCCGACGCCCGACGAGAATGGCCAGCTTCCCCGCAACCGGTATCCGCCCTCAACCTTGCTGGCGCGGCCGGCGGGGAAGATAAAAGACGATGCGATCAGCACATCTGGATCCGGGCCCCAGACCAGATCCTGTGCACGCTGCTCGAACATTCCGAGCATCCAGTGATGACTTGCCAGGTTGGCAAAGTTCCAGGCGACCGATGCGTCGGCGCGCCCGATCAGCTCGGCGCAATCGATCAGGGCGACGTAATCGAGTTCGGCACCTCCAATACGCTTCGGCTGAAGCATCCGGAACAGGCCGGCATCGTGCAGGTCCCGCTCGGTCTCCGGCGGGAGGTGCCGCAGCTCCTCAGTGCGAGCCGCGCGTTCCCGCAATTGCGGCACGAGTGACCGCGCATTGGCAATTATCGTCGCATAGGCTCTTTCGTCGGAGTTTGCCGACTGACCTACACTCGGCTCTTGACCAGGCGCCATTCGTGTCCCTCGCTATCATACATTTATGCGGCGGGAACCTTGCCAAATCAAGCTGGTGCTGCGCTCAGCCCGACGACACGGCCTTGCCCTGCCCGAACGCCCCTTTTTCGGTCAAGGCAGCAATCCGGCTCTCGTCATACCCAAGCGTCTCGCGCATGACGCCTTCTGTATGCTCGCCAAGCAGTGGTGCAGCCACGGGATCGATTGCCGCCGTCATGCTCATGCTAATTGGCGGCTCGATGTTCGGTATCCACTGCGCCGTGCGATGCGGGATCCGGCTCAGGCGCGCGCGTTCGCGCGCTTCGGGCGCATTGAACCCTTCCTCAACGGTCCGGAGATAGCCGACCGGGATATTGGCCTGCTTCATCTTCGCCATCCAGTTCTCGAGCGTGTCACTGGCGAACACTTCCGCGATAGCCGCCCGCAGGAGTTCCTTGTTCTCGGACCTTGCCTTGCGCGAGGCGAACTGCGGCGCGTTGATGAGATCCGGCCGGTTCAGCACGTCGACGACCAGCCGTCGATAAAGCCGGTCATTGGCGCAGGCCATGTAGAGCGGACCATCGGAGGCCTCGTAGACACCGACAGTGGGAGAACCGCTCGGCGAATTGCCGAACCGCCCCGGATTCTGGCCGTTGATCAGATAGGCCATGCCGTAGAAGCCGGTCATACCCATCGCGACATCGAACAACGCGACTTCGACATGCTGGCCCCGGCCCAGCCGATCCCGCGCTAACAGCGCCAGCAGGATCGCATTGCAAGCCGACATTCCCGTCGCCATGTCAACAATAGGTGGACCGGTACGAACCGCAGGACCATCGGCAAATCCATTGAGCGACATGAATCCGCTCTCGGCTTGGGTGATGGGGTCAAAGCCTGGGCGCGAGGCGAACGGTCCTGTGCGTCCGTAAGCGGAAATTGAGCAATAGACGAGCCGCGGGTTGAGCGGGGCGACGGCTTCATAGTCGAGGCCGAACTTCTTCATGACCCCGCTGGAAAAATTCTCGACGACCACGTCGGCCTTGCGGATCAGATCCAAAGCGATCTCGCGCGCCTCAGGCACCGACAGATCGAGCGCGATACCAGTTTTGTTGCGGTTCAGGCTAAGATAGGCGGCGCTTTCGCCGCCGATTTCAGCATGCTCATAGGCGCGTGTGTCGTCACCACCGTCGGGGTTTTCGATCTTGATGACGCGCGCGCCGAAGTCGGCTAGGGTCTGCGTGCAGGCCGGACCGGCGACCACACGCGTGAAGTCGACGACCAAGAGACCACCGAGCGCGGTCGGCCCTCCTGCCGCCCGCGACGGACGTTCCGGCAATTGAGGCTTGGTGGACATCTTGGGCGCTCCCTTGCATCGGCTTGTGCTCGCCGAATTTCCCGCACGCGAACTTAAAGCCCGATGGAGCCGACGACGCAAGTACTCCTGCATTCCATGTGAGCAAGCCCGCGTTGCGCCGACACACACCACGTTGACGTTGCTAAGCCCCCGTTCCGTTTCACGGGAGATCCCATTCAGCGAAGTGACCTCCGCCAATAAAGGGTATGCGACCAGGCCCATGGCACTTCAGGTTCGAAGAGCCGATAGCCCGCCTTGATAAAATTATTCGCAGAGAAACTGTTGTTGGTCGTATCCGAAACGATGTCTCTCCAACCGACACGCCGGCCCCGCGCCTCGACTGCCCGCATCAGTCTGAGCTGAAGCCCTCTCCCCCAATGCTGCTGCAAAACCCCGACCCTGGCAAAGTAGCCGCTATTGCGTACATGGCTCGACGGTACGACGCCCGCAAAGGCAACAGGCTTATCACCGCAGCAGGCAAGCCACCACGCACCAAGATCGAACTGCGGCATAGCCGCAGCATCGAAAAATGTCAGTCGATGCAGATCAGCCAACGTGTCGGCAACATCGTCATCGGATGCATCGACCATACGAATTCTGTACATGGCAGCTCCACAGGAACGAAACTACTGGATTGATCAGCCTTGCGACGATGCCATCGTCGTAAAAGGCTCACTTGCCCAGCACGACCTTCACGCCGAGCCAGACGGCCCCCATCAACCCGGTCGCAAGCACTGTAATGACAGCCTTGAAGGTATAGCTTTGCGCCTGCTCTACGCTCTTGCGCCACCGCCGCAGGTGCTGGAAATCCGCCCTCACCTCCTTACGGTCATCATCTTCGATGCCAAAGGAAGCCAGCACCGACGCCACCGCCTTCAGTACGATCGCGTCGATGCTGTCCTGCTGAAGCCTTTGCTGTTCGGCGAGCGTCTCCGCCACGATCGCCCGGATCTCGTCATCTGGCATCTTCACCGCTTGATGATCCTTGCAACATTCTCAAAGCCGCGTTTGGCGAAGTAGAAGCTGATGATCAGGTTTGCCGCCCACAGCGCCCATCCCGTCAGCGGGTCCGTGCTGCCGAGCCCCAAAACCTTGTCCCAGATGAGAAGCTTGCTGTAGTAAAATAGCGTCACATAGGCGAATTGCTTCTCTACCTCCCAGATGCGCACCAGCCGCGCGGCCGTATTGGTGCTTGCCCCGCCGGCTGTCGCGGAGAAATGCTCCTCCACGGTATCGCGCGCCAGGGTCTCGATCTCGGTCGTTCCGGTATGCGGCCGCAACGCCCTGATCTGGCCGGCATCGAAACCTTCCGCGATAAGCTCGGCTTCGGTTTTGGTCACGACTTCGTGGAAGCAATAGTTGCAGTCGCGAATGCTGCGAGCACCGCGCTCGATGCCGAATTCCTCCGGCGGCACCCCCATCACCCTCGCCTGCGCGCGCTTGCGCGTGGTGACAATGGTGACGTCGTGCGTGACAAGAGAACCCATCGGCGCAAGCGGCGCCGGGGCAAGCAAGGGAACAGGCATGTTTGATTGAACTTTCGGTTCGTTATGCGGGCGCCCGACGCGAAGCAGCGAGCCGAGCTAGGACACGTTGTCGCGCTTGCGCCCGTGAATCGTGCTGAAGCGTCCCGGCAAGGCACATACCCGGGACAGCATCCGCAGCGCAGTCAGGCTAGTAAGCGTTTCTCCGCATGTAATCCTGGATGAGGCCAAGAAGACCGCCGGCTGACGGCCGCTCTGCATTCGTCGGATCGCTCACTACCGTTTGATCGATCGGGCTCGGGAGAGTAACGGGCGCGGCTTGTGTCGATCGAGAAAGTTCTCTCCTCCGCGCCGACGAGGCCCATCGATCCAATACATCGGCGCGATCGGGCGCCAACAGCGCCTCGAGCGGAAATGGTATCCGCTCGCGCGCCGCGGAGGGTGGCTCCGGAGCAAAGTGGAGCGGCGACACGGACTGATCGACAGCTGGCGTTGAATTGGGGCCGGCTCGTGAGCCCAGAGGCGGCAGCAGTGGTGTCGGACCGTTCGGTCCGCCGAGCGACGTCGGCCCTGCGGCATCGGGAACGATCATACCAGACGGGTTCGGTGCGCTTTCGACACGAGGATACTGTGTCGACCGTGTGCCGCCGGACGAGGGCGGCCGAACCTGCAAAGGCCGAGGGGCCGACACAATTGCGCGAGGTTCAAGAGGTGGCTTCGGCTCTCCGTTCTGGTACGGAAAGACGGGGCGATTGATGTCAAACGTATCCGGATCAGCTCTGTGCGTAATGTCGCTGGAATAGATTCCGAACGGCTTGTTCGGATCGCCGTTCAAGGGCGCCTTGCCGGAGATGATCTCACGATGCAAATGCGGACCAGACGTGAGGCCTCCCTGCCCTTGCACATATTCCTTCGTACCGATGAACGCACCCGGGATCGGTTGATCCGCCTGGATTGGCGTACCCGGAGAAGGCAAAGGATCGGGTCCCAGATGGCCGTACAGATGATAAAATACCGTGCCGTCTGGTGCTTTTGATTTGACGACAACGGACTTGCCGTAGCCATCAATATTGCCGGTCCTGAATATTTCTCCACCATACTGGGCGTAGACCGGCGTTCCTGCCTTGGCCCGATTGTCATTCCCGCCATGATAGCCACCCTTGGTCTTCGCGCGGGGTGTCAACCAATTGTCGTCGGTCGGTCCATAGCCTGGATAGATATACTCGGGCATCTCTTGATTCCGTCAATTGTTGACGATGGCGTGCGGCGCGGAGCAGTCCCGCACGCGCAGCAAGGAAAGCGGACTTGCCAAGTCACCAGGCACTACTCTAGGTTGGCCACGCGGAAGACTGGGTCGATCTTCCGAAAGCAACTTGGGAGCCAGGCTATGCGCGTCATCCGTCGTGCGTTCCGCCGCAACTCTTCGCTGGCGGAGCCGGGCATTTGAAATTCGTTTCAGCCATTCTCATCCCGGTCCGAGGAATGATGGTTCGGGCAATGCTTCTTGGTGGGCTTGCCACATCGATAGCGACAGCTGCCTCATTCACGAAAGCGTCTGCAAATTCTGCTTGCCCTGCCGGTTACCATTGTATGGAGCGATCTCCGCTGGACGGCATCTGTCAGCATCCAGCAGTGGTTCGCGATGACAAGGATAAATCGGATCGCTATGAGAGCGATCCGTTTTCGCCCGCAGTCGAGAAAGCCTGCCTGGCAAAGGCTGGTGCGCAGGCGGCCCGCCGCGGTGGCGAACTTCGTCTCAAGCTCGGCAGTGGTGCCGTCAAGCTCTACAAGGACAATCCGAACAAGAAAGCGTGCGAGAGCGGTCAATCAGACAACTGCAAGAGCTACATGCTCTATGACTACTTTCCGGAGGCTCAGGCGTTTCTCGTCCACGTATTGTATTATGAAAGCGACGGTTGGCTCCTCCTCCGGCAGCGGGATGGAAAAGAGGAAGAGATCGTCGCCCCGCCGCGCTACTCGCCCGGCAAAAAGTGGTTCGCATCGGTGTACTGGACCGATGGTCCTTCCGACGGAAACAACGGAATTGACATCGTCCCGGCGAACGGCGCTTCGACTGAGCCCGCGTTCCACTACAGACCCGACCAGTATGAGCTTTGGGAGTATGTCGGCTGGGAAGGTGACGACCGCCTGTCAGTCAAGGTGAGCTGGCGTCCCAAGCCTGATTCCGATCTCGTAGATTGGCCCGCCGAAGTCGTTCGGATCAACGGACAATGGCAGTTGCGTCGCTGGCCTCCCGGTTCGCCGCGCCCCTGACTTCCTCCGGCATCGTCTGCATCGCGGGTCGTGGATCGCTCATGTCATGCGCCGTGTGCGCGACGATCCTCATCGTCCCGTTTGACTCCGCGACATCCTGGGCGAGCAGCGCAAATTGGTCGTCGGTGAGGTCGTAGTAGGTCTCGCGGGTCTCCTCCTCCCGCTCCTCCCACCAGACCTTGACGACGCCAACCTTCGAGAGCAGCGCATCCTTGATGAAGGAATAGAGCACCATGAAGCCGGGATTCTGCTGCATGAAGACGTGATTGACGTAGTCAGTCTCCTGCTGCGCCGCGACGACGTCTTCCGGGCCGACCGGCTCGAAGCGCACGACCTCGTCGGAGCCTGCAAAGATATCCATCAGCGACGGCATCAGCCCTTCGATGGTATCGGCGACGTCGGTCGAGACCGCACGCGAGCGACCGTCCTGCGCCGGCATGTCCTTGCTCATGTCGCCGAGATAATAGTCCATCGCATCGGCCCGCTCTTCGGCCAGCCGCGCCGCCGACATCGCGGCGAGCGCGTTGGCCTTCTCGGAGGCGAGCATCGCCTTCACTTCAGAGATCGACATTCTTGACATTGCAGCCTCTCGGTTCTTCAGCTTACGTCCCTGACGGACGATGCAGCGGCTTTCCCGCTCATTGCTGTATCAACGGGCGAACCCAGCGGTTGAACCAGTCCGGGCTGTCGTCAAGATGCGGGCCGCGCTGGTCATGCACCCCCCAGATAGGGAGTTGGACGGAATAGGTCGGCATGGGTTCACCCGCGAAGACGCCCGCCGACCTGTTCGCCAACGTATGGGGCGATTCACCGGGCATCTCCATTATTAAGCCAAGCGGGCGCAGATCCGTCGTTGCGGAATTCGCGGCCGATGATGAGAGGATTGGTCTTGCTGCGGATGTCGACAAAGCCGCCTTGGGGGCTGATCTGCAGCCCGTCACCTTCATCGCCGCGCCCCTGGCGGATGCAGATGGCGTTCTCGAGCTTCAATGGCCAGGAATCCGCGCGAAAAAACCTCGCACAGAGATTGGGATGGTCGATGGCCTCCCGTTCGAACTCCGCCTGGTCGTCCCGTTGAGACGCGAAATCCCTGAAGTCCTTGACGACGAGAAAGTCGCCATTCAGGCTGAGCTGCGGAAACATGAAGGATGCCTGCTTCTGAGCGACAACAAGCGGTTCGTCGTACTCGAGCTGATTAACCGCAAATCTGCATTGCGCGAGATACACATCCAGCTTCAGGCGTCCATTGACCTTATTGGCCGGATCCCACGGGGCCGGCTCCAGCAAAATGTAGCAGCGCTTTGCGTCGAGCACCGCACCGGTGATTTCAAGTCTGCCCGATTCCGGGGCCCGGCTCACGATCGGCCAGCGCCGAACCAGCGGCTCCTGCTTTGGCGCGATCGTGTAAACGAAGCGACGCTTCGGTTCACCATTGGACTCGCCGAAGAGATAGTAACCGACTTGACTCTCCGACTTCGCAGAGCAACCAGGCCGTCCGGTCGAGCAATCGTAGCTGCCGCCCTGCCCGACGTTTCCCCCGGAGAAAACGTAGAACGGAAACGCTTGAGGCGGCGGCGTCGCCTCATTCGGGTTTGCGTAGATGACGGTCACTCCCTCGCGGGTCACACGATAGTTTGGCTGTGGCGTCTGCGAGGATGCGCGCTTCGGAGGCGTGATGTCTTCGTTGGGCGAAACGCCTGAGCCGATCGCAAAAACGCTGCCATCCGGGGCGGTTCGCAAAGAGGCGCCCATGCCGAAGTCATGTCGCACCCCGCCCGCCATAGCCTCGTACTGCCCCGCCCGCGGCCGTGTGCGAACGAACTGATAGAAAGCGGCCTGCAAGTCGCCGCCGCCCCATACGCCTCTCGCGGAATACGCAAGCCCATCGAGGAAAACATATTCGCCGTCTCGCACGCAGTCGGCACCGAATGCGTCGTAGTCGGAAACGACGACGGGACGGGCCTGTTGCGTCTCCATCGTGAACATGTTGATCGTCGTGATCCGGGAATACTCCGCTGAAAACACGGAGCCTGGCCGCGACGGTCCGCGCGTCTTGAAGGTGAAGGCACCATCGTTGCACCAGCTCACATTGGTGACGCTTTCTCCGAACTTGTTCAAATAAAGAATGTCGCGAGGGCCCATGGCTTCCGCGGGTCGCGGGATCATGGCGCCGAGCGCAAGCAGGATCAGAAAACGAGACATCGAGCCGGCGTGGCGTCGCCGCATGATCATGAAATCTTCCTTCAACGGAGGAGCGTCAGATGGATGTGAGAGCGAGCGAATGCGACGACGAGAAGCGCAATCGCAAGCATGATGATGGGGCAAATCGCAAATCCGATCCAGCCGGCGGCTGCTTGTCGTATCTCGATGCGCCCACCTTCATCGCGGCGATACAACGGCCAGCGCGGTTGCTGCGGCACCGCGCTGAACGGCTCGACATGGATCATGCTGCACGAGAGACGTGGTAGGCAGGACCGAGCGATGGCGTATCCGATCAAACCCGCCAGAATCGCAAACGCCGACATCGCACAACTCGCAACCACAATCGAAGCCACCTTTAAGAACATAGCACGAACAAACGGCATCATCAACCACCGGTTGTTGACGGCCGACGCGGCTCACACCCATCCCAGCTCGGCATAGCGGATCGGCCGGTTGAACGCGGCCACCCTTCCCGGCTGCTCGTGGCAGATCGCCATCAGCCCGAGCGCGTCGGCAGCGTGGCTCGACCAGTCGTGCTCGGGCCCGAGCCCGATATTGCGCGTCTCGTCCTTGCGTTCGTGATAGAAGCCGAGCGCTTCGCGCCCCGCCTCCGTCGTCTCCGCGTTGAACCAGAGCTGCGGCCCGAGCCGCCGCAGCGCCTCGATCCGCATCATCGCCGCGCCCGGCCCCTGGTTCTTCACCGGAGGTTCGACCGCAAAGCCGGCCTCGCGCAGGTGATCCTCATAGCGCTTGCCGGTGATGTTGTTGGCAGCGACGCCATCGTGCGGCAGATACAGCACGGCGCTCCCGTAACCGCGCGAGCGCAGCCAGTTGACGTGAAACGCCAGCACCTGGCCGACGCTCTCATAATAATCCAGCACGCGAATTTCGCTTCCTATCCACTGGACGATCCACATCGTGAAGGCATCGGCCGCGGCGCCGGCGCCGCCGATGTCGATGAAGGCGCGCAGCGGCAGCAACGGATCGGCAGAGACCTTTCCGATCCGCCCCTGGCTTCGCGCCTCCGACAGCAGCGAGGCGAAATAGGCGCCTTCGAAGGCGCGCGCATAATCGCCTTCCCAGATGTGATCGTAACGTTCCGGATAGAGCTTCTGGTCGAGCAACCGCTCCTCCTCCAGCACTTGCGGAAACCAGGGATTGTCGCGCCAGTTGGCTTTCACCACCAGCGCACCCTCCGGCTGACGTCCGCGCAAGAAATCGTCGATTGCATCGCTCTTGCGACGTGGATTCCAGCTCGCCCACAGCTCGGACTTTTCAGCGCGGATCGTCGGCCGCAGCAGCGCAAGGCTGCGCGCGCTTAAGCTCTGCGCCTCGTCGATCCAGGCGATGCGAAATCCCTCCAGGGACTTGATCGAGTCCGCCGTGTGATCTTGAAGCCCGCGAAAGATAATGAGTCCGTCGCCGGGCGTCTCGATCTCATCGCTATAGAGCCTGAAGCCGTGTCCGAGCCCGAGGCTCGCGATCTTGTCTTCAA
Organism: Pseudomonadota bacterium; assembly: GCA_023387695.1. Taxonomy (GTDB): domain Bacteria; phylum Pseudomonadota; class Alphaproteobacteria; order Rhizobiales; family Xanthobacteraceae; genus Bradyrhizobium. The sequence goes on from JAEWHT010000416.1 coordinate 10,769, forward strand.
TCAATCGTTTCGATGATTGCGCCAGCGTCCGCTGCGCCTCGCGGATGCAGACCGCGAGCGTGCCGCGTTCGGCCTGGCAGGTCTCGACCAGGAGCTCGCCGAAGAAATGCGATTTGCCCGAGCCGCGTCCCCCATAAACGCCCTTGTAGCGCGCAGGCTTCAGCAGCGGCGCGAAGATTCTGGCCGTTGGAATTTTCAGGGTCGACATGGCCTGCGCCTCTTCTCCAGCGACGACGCTAAGGTCCCTCGCCGTTGGACTTTGCGGGATGCACGATAATGCGCTCGATCCGATGGATCAGTTCCAGCACCTCATCTTCGCCATTCTCGAGCGATTGCGCCGCCTTGCCCCAGCCGCGATCGAGGATCGCGTTTGCGGCCGAGACGCGCGCGGCCGGCGTCGCCTCGCTGCTGCTCATGACGCCGACGAGCACATTGATCGCCGTCCTGGTGTGGCTGCGCGCGACCGATCGTATCTCTGTCAACGTTCGCGCCTTCGATGCCTTCCGCTTCGCGACAGGCCGGTAAACGTCGGCAATCTTTGGCTGATATTCGAGTTCGTCGCTCAAGCAAACACCTCCCACACGACAATTGCGACCAAGCCCGCAATCGCGAGCGATATCAGGTAAATCGTCATCGCTTCTCCAGAACCGATACAAGTCAAACAACAGTGCGGCAGATCGCGACACGACGCGCGATCGTTTCGGCGCGAACCTTATCCCCGTCTCGCGAGGGCCGCGGCAGCGCAAGCCAAACGCTCGCGCCACTGGGCCGGCACGTTCGCGCGTGCACGGCCAATAACAAGATGGTTCGGACGGCGGCGCGCCGATCAGCGCTCCATGAAGGCCTTTCAACGAGGGCGAGGCCGCAATGCGCGGGACGCCGTCCGATCTCTACAAATCGAAACGAAAAAGCCCGCAGCGGATGTTTCCGCGCGGGCCCGACATACTCATTCGATGATGCCATTATGCCGGTGTTTTGCCCGACGTGTCAAAGCTCAATTGCAATGAGATCGCGATCGTCTCAGCAACGCGGCGATACGAAAAAACCCGCTGCGGATCATTCCGCGGGGGCTGAACCAAACTCTGTCGATGATGCCATCATGCCAGTGTTTTGCCCGACGTGTCAAACGACATTGAGCTGGATTGAAAAGACTCGACCGTCGATCTCTAGTCTTGGCGAAGAAGCGGCTGTATCCAACGGGAGAACCACTCTTCTGAATCACCACGCGAATTCGCTGAGGCTCCCAATCCCCAGATCGGCGGTGGAATAGCATAGCTCGGCTCATCAGCGAACGAGCCAACCGGACCACTTACCTGCCGCGGACGCTTTCCTTCCTCTTGCCAATTGCCAAATCGATTGTCGAATTCCGGAGAGGCTAGATACGGCACTGGCGCGCTACCTGATGCAAACACACTGTCAGCATTCGAGGCGTTTACGCGGGTGAGGCGACGGACCTCGTCGGGCGCGGCGGCTTCAGCGGCAGCAGCAGTTGGAGCCTGCGAATTGCTCGACGGCTGAGACGATGTGGCGACTGCTGGAATCCCTGGCCAATTGCCAAAGCGATCATTGAACGTACCGGGGCGCGTGACTTCTTGATCGGCAGTGTTGTCCGTCAGCGACGGCGCACTCGATTGAGCTCCGAGGAGCCGATCAACCTTGCCGTTGGCGTTCGACGCGCGGTCTGTGTTGAACGGATTGTACGGAGGTGCACCAGTGGCAAAAACTCCACCGCTGGGACTGGTAATGCTTGGTCGTGCATTGGCAAATGAGCCCATTGTAGTACTTGCCGTACCCAGAGCGATTAATGCCGAAAGCCACGCCGGCAACGAGGGTAGAACAAACGGCGCTGCCACGCCGAGTGCTGCTCCGCCGAACAGCCAGGGAAGCGCATCCTGCGCGACAGACGACTTGCTGTCGGGATCACGCATCAGCGAATTCTCATGAAATGGAAGTGGGGCCCCAGTCATCGGATCGAATTTTAGGACGAGCGGATCATCTGACGGCGTTGCAGTACTTGGCGGCAGCTGTCCGAACCGTTGCCAATCCGGACTGGCCGCTGGAAAGCCAGACAATCCATAGGTCAAACGCGGGTCACTCCTGGTAAGGCCTTCTGGAGCGAACTCCGGAAGCGGGGATGGAGTCAAACCCCGCAACTGCGGAACATGATTTGGATCGACGGGCTCTGAGCCTGGAATATGAAAATTGTCATCAGTCGTCGCAAATTTCTGTTGCCACCGCGTTCCGGCCAAATCTTTATTGCCCGAAGTCACGGTAAGCTGCGGATCCTTCCGGATCGCTTCGCTTAGCAGCTTTTCTCTCGCGGCATTCCCAAGGATTGCGGACCATTTCCCAAGATGGCTGTATCCCGCCTCCGCACTCCTCCGGTCAAATTCATCTAGCGCTTCAATTTGCTTCCTATTGCGTTCCGAATACTCGTCATAGCGTTCGACGACATTCGTAACACCTCTAGCCACTTCCTCACCGGTCCCTCCGTTCGGCGCGTTAGTGTAGAGATCCCCATTAACGAGACCAACACGCATTGCATCCATCAAGCGGCGTATCTCCTTCGCGCAAAGATTTGGATCCTCTTCTTTTGCGATCAAATCAAGAGTGTCGCCGACCGCTTTGTAGTAACGAAAATTATGCCCGCCTGGGTGCGGCGACACGCCCATCCTTCTGGCCAACTCATCGTCTGCTGGGAGATAGATCAGGTTGTGCGGAGCCTCCACGCCAAGCACCTGCTTATCCAAGCCTCGAAATGCCGGGTGGCATTTGAATTTCTTCGGTATGATATGATGTTCCCACAGAATTGCCATGGCGTCCCCAAATGGGCGCAGACTTCGCGCGTATTGAATGTCTTTGGATGTTTGACTGGCTTCGCCAGGCCGCGAAAAAGTGCGGCGCGCACAGCGCGCTTACGCATCGGGCGCCGCGTGTTCTCGGCGTACGCGCGTCTATCCAGGCAAACTGACGATTTCAGTGGCGATCGCTGAGAAGCTTGATCACGCTGTCTCGCGTTTCGGGTCAGAGAACTGACCAGGACGGGCAAATGCTATCGTCGGGGCGAGATGCGACGGCAGCCGACAGAGACGAAGAGATGTAACTATCCGAAGCTAGAGATCGGGTGACGCATCAGAGATGCCGAATCCAGATCTTCTGCGCATTGCCATGCCAGCGACTGCTGTGAGACAGCGCTGAAGATCGCCTTGTCTCACCGATTCTTCAGAACATCATTAAAGTATATCTTCAAGCCCGCCGACTTGCAGGCGTTCTTCAGCTCCTGGTCGCATATTGCCCAGCCGTCGTGATAGGCCACACGAAAGATGTGAGCATCGCCGATCAAGTCTTCCCGAAAGACAAGCTCAGTGTAAGACACGTAATACTTTTGACCAAACGTCCGCTTATGGGGATCATCGAAGACACGAATGCTCAAGCGGGATCGGCATTCATCCACAGCGTCGAGAACACGAACGACTTGGCAAAGCCAATATGGCGGCCCATCCCACGTCCCCTTCGAAGCTCGCACCGTGCAAGGCGCGAACTCAAATCCGTTCGGATCGACAGATTCGAACACAGCCTTTGTCCGATCGGAAATCAGCCATGCATAATAAATAGGTGCAAGATCCCGCGGACCACGTACGGCAGCCCTACTGAAAACGAAGCTTGGTGTTTCCGGCAAGTCAGAGATACGCTCTAAGCCGGATGGCAGTTCCTTCTCATTCTCCAGGTCGAAGTCAAATGCGTCGCCGCGCGATCGAAAATCATCAAGACGATAAAACTTTCTCCGGCGCGCGACTGGCCGGGGCCTTGGTGGACGCTTTTCGCCTGGGGATGCAGCCATGATTGCGCTCTCTCAGAGTGTCTCATTCCCAGCGTTCCATGCGCGATTTCGCCGGGCAATGCCAATGTGCTTCGTTATGCTCCACTACGGCGAGCCGTCACTACAGAGAAACACAGGCATCCCATTAAACTGATCGGAATTCTTGTAACGAACCGCGATGCGCTCTTCGGCATCGCCGCCAAAGGTATCGCCGTCTTTGAGCACGGGTCCGTGCTCGATGAGATAGACGACGAGGCCTAGCACCCTTTCGACCAGCGCATCGAGCGGCAGCCTGGAGGTCTCGAACTGGATCTCGCGGTCGACAAAAGCGGCCAGCCCCATCGTTACCGCACCGATGCCTTTTTGCGAGCGGAAAGGCAGCACATCGACCCACAGCGTGAAAGGATAGTCAGGAAACGGAGCATAGGATTGCATGGACAGATGCTGCCAAAGATCCGCTGAACGCGCGACTTTGCCATCCCAGACCACAGCGCAGCATTCCGGCATGATTGCGATCAATGCGCCGATAACAGCTGTCATCAGACGAGCCGTGGGCAACGTTTCCTGGTTTTGTCCGAGCACCGAGACTATCAAATGACCGCGATGTCGTGCTGCAACGGCGTCCGCCTCCGGCCAAGCCGTAACCGCGCGCGACCATAGCCCGCGATCCTGTGGAATGGGCGCCGGCATCGACATCACAGTAATGAGCTGATTGCCACAGCGGAGGACCGACCCGCCCGCAGAACCCTGGCGGATACCGGCCGGGCTGTCATCTATCTCCCTCGCCAGCTCAGGGTGTCGTATGCGAAGCGCTGCGGCAAGCGCGACCATGTCCGGCGTTGCGGGGCTTTCCAGCAAGACAAAAGCAAGAAACGATTTACTCATCACCGCCTCGCATGGGATCAAGCGTGATAACGCAGAGCAACGCTCGCCCCAAAGTTGAATTAGGAGAATGGAACATAACGCGAACATCGTCAATAGCGTCTCTGCCGCGGCGGGTCCGAATTTTCGGCACCGCGTCGAGAGGTCGAGAAGATAGGTCCACTGCAGTCGGGACCAAAAACCTGTTGGATGAGGCTCCACCGACAATCAACTAGCGAGAAATCGATGACCAATTGCACTGTCTTCGGAATCAAAAAAACCGCGGCGGATTGCTCCGCGCGGGCTGAACCGAACTTTTCGATGATGCCATTCTGCCAGTGTTTTGCCCGACGTGTCAACGCCAAGTCCGGATAAACCGAATCTCTCTTCAACCCGTAATAGCTGACCTACCGCGCCGCCCCCTCGACCTTGTCGGCCACCCCACCCGCACCAACGTCTCATCCGGATCAGACAGCGCAAACTCATACATCCCCCACGGCTTGTCTTCCGCCGCCTGCCCAAATTCGCGCGCGGCGGCGTCGACATCCCTGAGATAGAGATAAAGCCCGAAGGGGTTTCGGCCCGGAATCAGCCATCCCTCCACTGCGTCGGTCAGATGCAGATATCCGCCCTGCCCGTTCGACAGCATGCGATAGGTGTCGGCGTCACCTGGCGCCGGCCTTTCGCTGTCCGGACGCACAAAGCCGAGGCGATTGTAGAACCGCTCGGACGCATCGAGGTCGTTGCACGGAAGGATCGCGACCAACATTCCGGACGGGCTCATGCGTGCACTCCGATCACGAACGCGGCATCAAAAAGCCCGCGACAGATCTCTCCGCGCGGGCTGAACCGAATTTTTCGATGATGCCATTGTGCCAGTGTTTTGCCCGACGTGTCAAACCCCGACGTGTCAAACCCTGGCATCGTCGCGCGCAACAAGGCTGTCGAGCGGGACCCGACAGCCTTCTTGCGTTGTGTCCAGAGTCTCAACGATGCGTTGGATCTTTGGCCCTGCCGGGATGCGCCGTCTGCGGGCCACCCTGGCCACTGCCGGTGCCGCTGCCGGCGGCGCCTGTGGATCCCGCGCCGTTGCCGGTCGTGCCGCCCGCCGAAGCGCCGGCCGTTCCGGATGCGCCAGCTCCCGCGCCTGTGCCGCCTGCGCTTGCACCGGCGCCCGCGCCCCCCGCTCCACCTGCGCCGCCTGCCTGTGCATGGGCAAAGCCGATCGACGCGCCGGCAAGCAAGTCGCACACGGCCACCGAAAAAATCGTCTTTCGCATGTTTCATCTCCTTTGAACGTCGTGCCGGTCAACCGATGCTCAATGCGGTCGTTCCTAAACAGCGCTCTCGTGATCGCGCTCAAACGGAACGAGGTCGCGCAAAGTCTCGATCAGTTACGGCAGCCGCTGACGACGATCCCTGTGTCCAAAAGTGAACTTTGGCTACGCGCACTCAACATGAGTAATTCGCTCATGTGGAGCAAACATCACCTTGAAAAACCTGAAGAATATTTTTGACCAACGTATCAAATGATGCAGACTCTGCGCGCGCATCAGCGTAGCCTCGTCTCATCACCGCGAGGCCCGTGGCACATATCGGTGATGAGAACGCCGGTTGCGCTCCCGCCCACCTCGAACAAGGGAGCAGCGCCATGTTCAAGCGGCGGCGTTTCAAGCCAACCATGACACTTCACCAGAGACTCGCAGAGCAAGCCGCGCAATTGCGCGAGCAGGCGCGCGCGCTCGCGCCGGGACATCGTCGCGAGATGCTGTTGCGCCGTGCGCGGCAGGACGAGACGGCGATGCACATCGATGCCTGGCTGAATTCGCCCGGCCTGCGGGTGCCGACATGAGCGAACAATATCGCGCTTATCTGATCGGTGAGGATGGCGTCTTCCGCTCGGCCGAAGCGTTCGAGGCTCCGTGCGACTCAACCGCCCTCGCCTTTGCGCAGCGGTTTGCACGTCGCGGCGACGTCGAGGTCTGGCAGCTCGGCCGCAAGATCGGCCTGCTGAAGGGGCCGCAGCCGCCCGCGGCCTAAGACCTGAAGCTTTCCACCTCGAACGTGAACTTGACCTGCATCAGCGGGCCGACATCGTCACGCACTTCGATCGCCATGTCCTGACGACCGGAGGCGGGCGGAAAGCCGTGCACGGCGTCGCGCGCCATGTCGGCGAGAGATTTCGCTGCCTCGGCCTGCACCGCGCGAAGACTGGAAAGCTCGAGGCCCTCTTCGTCGACCGCAAGAACATCGCCCTCCAGAAGATCGAAATAATAGCGCGGCATGCCGCCTCCTCTGTCCTTGGGATGCAAGAGCTTGCGGCGGCATCCGTTCCTTTAAAGTCGGGACAGCAGAGCACAACGGCGAGGGCCCGGCATTTCAGGTCGATTACTGACCGTAGTCTTTCGGGGTCGCTCAGGCGGTCGAGCCGGATGGGCGATCGCGCATCGCGTGCTCGACCTGGTCCGCCAGCACCGTCAGGTGGCTGGCGAGCCTTTCGAACAACTCGCGCTTCGAATGGTCCGTCGCGAGATCGCGGATCAACGCGCATTCCGCGGCATCCCTGCGCAGCTTCTCGAGCTGTGCCTGATAGTCCTTCATGACGCGGCCTCCCTCCACATCATTGCCAGATGTCTTCGCGGCAGGTGTCGCATCGGAAGATCAGGATCGAGCGCTCCCGCAGCACGTCGAGCATCGAGGTGATGTAGCGCGGTGGCGTCTTGCAGGTCGGACATGACGGCGCCGGCTGCGAACGGCCGGGCGCATCATGCTTCGCTTCCCTCTCGTCGATCACGACTTAAGCTCCGTTTGCCGGAGTTCCTAAGTATCAAAGTGCACGCGGGTCCCAAACGGGAATCGACCTAACTTATGTTAGGTGCGCGCACGCTTTCGCTCGTGATCGCAGCGCAAACGCCACTCATGCGGCGCGCTGCAACTCGGCGGTCCGCTCGCGCCGTGCCTCCAGCAAGGCGATCGAGGTGCGGAGATTGTCGCACCGCGCGCGCAGGGACTGGGCCAGCATGGAATAGGTCGGGCTGGCGGGATCGGCATTGCCGGCAATGCGCTCCTCCTCGGCGATGTCGCTCTCCAGCATCTGGACGCGCCAGTGCAGGTCGGAGATCAGCGCGTGGAGCTGCAGGGACGGGGTCGCTTCGAAACGGGACGTGGGCTGCATGGGATCGCCTCAATCTGAAACGGCCAGATCGGCCGGGCCTGGATTAAGACGATCTACAGCAAGAGTGATGCCAGCTCGCTTTGGGGAACCCGTCGTTGTGAGGAACTTGCACGGGAGCCTCAGCCCCTCACTCCTCCGCCAGCTTGCGCACGATATAGGCATCCACCGTCTCGGCGAAGGAGCGCTGCACGCCCACGGACGTGACATGCAGATCAAGCGCGTCCTGCTGCAGAACGCGCAGGCCGCGGCTGCGTGCGCAAACCGGCGCCATCGCGAGATAGTCGTCGATGGCGTTGATCGCGAGCGGAATGCCTTTCGGATCTCCCCTCGCAATCAGCAAACGCAGAAAACTCAGGCAATCGGCCAAACCCGCCATGGGAATGCATCTCAAGCTTGCCGCGACTTCGGCTTGGGCCTGCGGATGGGCTGGGTGTGGGTGCCGAACAACGCCAGCAGCAACGCGACTTCTTCCTTGGAACCGATCTGGATCATGTCTTTCTCCTTATCGCTTCGTTGGTCGGGCCCAACGGCGAGGGAGTTCAGGACGATCGGGTTTCAGCTGTGTTTCAAGACTGTTTCGTGGCCGGTGCAGGCCGCATTCGCGCGCAGGCAGCTTAGCTTTGCGGCTGCCAGCCGATGATCGCGCCGACGATGCACAGCAGTGCGCCGCCCGCCGTGCCGCTCATTTGCGTCCAGTACCGGATCGGCATGGTGTCCCGGTAAAACATCTGCCGCGACCATCGCGACCAGTCCCACCAATCGTCGCTGACGAACAGGATCTTTCGCTCGACATAGCCGAACCAGGCCTTGCGGACGCAATAGATGCTGACCCCGATGAGGGCGAAGCGATAGAGGAGATCCAGCGCCGGGTTCATGGACATAACCGTTCGGGCAAAAATCGATCCAATAATCCTGCCTGCTTTGTGTCGCCCCGAGCGATGCAGGTTCAAGCGGATCAAACTTTAATCGAATGCGACGATGCGGATTCGGCGGAATGAAATCTGTTCGCGCCACGCTGGCACAGGTCCGTTCCCGGAGAGAGACGATGTACTACATCGCCGCCACATTGCTTGGACTGTCAGGATTGTTCTATTCGGCGGGTCATCACGAGCTCGGCTCGTTCGGTGCCGATGTCTGCAGCTATGGCAGCGTGTTCTGCGACAGCCCGGGCGTCGTCTTCACCGGCGCCGCGCTCTCCGCCGCCTGGGGCATGTTCGTCAGTATCAAGTAGGGACACACGGGACGTCAGGCGGGCGCGTCCCGGATCACACCGAGTTCCTTGCGAACCGCGGCGGCCGAATTGCCGACCTTGTCGATGGCCCGTTGCAGGTCCTCCCGGGAGACGCCGAGCGCATGGGACCAGTACTTCACCTCCCAGGCCTCGTGCATGTTGATCTTGCTGCGATCCGGCTGCTCGCGCTTTGTCAGATTGTCCATTGCGACGTCCTCCTCACCACAGCAAACACCACATGGTCTCCGCCGTTCCGAAACGAAGCAAATTGATAAATGTTAAGCGTCACACGCAATCGGGCGTACCGAACTTAACATTTGTTGTGCTCCCCGATTTCGCTAACGCATCGTCCACAATGTTGAGATGCCGGGGCGGCGTGATTTAACCTTTGTTGTCAACAGCAAGCAGCTGTCTGTGCTTTTTGAGCCTCACGCGCTCAGGCGCGTGGGGGATAGAAGACGTGACAAGCGACATGATCTGGGCGCCGCTGTTTCAGCGCCTGAAAACGACGACCGGCGCCGATGACCGGGATCTGCAAGCTCTCTCGGCGCTGCCGTTCACGCTCCGCAACTTTCGCGAAAACCAGACGGTGCTGCGCGATGGCGAACAGCCGGGCGAATGCTGCCTGATCACCGACGGCTTCTGCTTTCGCTCCAAGACGATCGTCGACGGCCGGCGCCAGATCCTGTCGATCCACATTCCCGGCGACCTGCCCAATCTGCAGAACCTGCATTTGGCAACGGTCGATCACGACCTGATCGCGCTGTCCGATTGCACGCTGGCCTTCATCGCGCACAAGGCACTGAACGACCTCATCGGCGAGCGACCCGGCGTCGGCGACATGTTCTGGCGCGACACGCTGGTGGATGCCGCGGTGTCCCGTGAATGGATCGTCAATGTCGGCCAGCGCTCGACCTACAACCGGCTTGCGCATCTGATCGTCGAGCTGCGGGAGCGGCTGCGCCTGATCGGCCGCGTGATCGACAACACCTTCGCGATCCCGCTGACGCAGGAGCAGTTCGGCGAAGCCATGGGCGTCACCAGCGTTCACACCAACCGCATCCTGCGCGAGCTGCGCATCGACGGCGTTCTGGAGCTTCAGCGCGGCACCGTGCGCATTCTCAACGAGCACAAGCTCCAGGAGCTCGCGCAGTTCGACGGCCGTTATCTGCATTTGTCGCCGTCGTCCTGAACTGACGAGCGGCCGCGCGCCTCAGGGGGCGAACACCTCCGAGGTATCCATGCGCACATTGCGGATGGCGCGGCTTCCCTCCATGAGGGCGCGATTGCTCTCCTGCATGAAGCTGAGCAGCAGCGAGCGCCGCCGCGCGCCGGAGCGGTTGCGGGTCGCGCCATGGAACTTTCCGGCTATCATCGCGCTTAGCCTCTGATTCGTAATTTCCGGAAGGTCAGCCCCTGTCGAACCGCTCCAAACATCAGGCGTCCCGGCGCGAGAGCCCCGTCTCCCCGACGACCTCGGGGCCGGTGCTGTTGCAGCGGCTCGGCCCCGGGCTGATCACGGGCGCGGCCGACGACGATCCGTCCGGCATCGCCACCTATTCCCAGGCGGGCGCCCAATTCGGTTACGGGTTGCTCTGGACGGTCTTCCTGACGACGCCCTTCATGATCGCGATCCAGCTCGTGAGCGCCCAGATCGGCCGGGTCACCGGCAAGGGGCTCGCTGCCAACGTGATGGAGCTCGCGCCGCGCTGGATCGTGATGGGGCTGGTGGCGCTGCTCGTTGTCGCAAACACGTTCAACATTGCGGCCGATATCGCCGCGATGGCGGAGGCGCTCTCGCTGGTCATCGGCGGCCTCAACCACGAGCATGCGCTGATCTTCGCGGCCGGCTCGACCCTGCTCCAGGTCTTCCTGCCCTATCGTCGCTATTCGCCGGTGCTGAAATTCCTGACGCTGACGCTGTTCGCCTATGTCGCCACCGCCTTTACCGTGAAGATCCCGTGGAGCACCGCGCTGCTTGCCGCGGTGTGGCCAAAGGCCAACATCAGCGCCGATTACTTCATGATGGTGGTCGCCGTCCTCGGCACCACCATCAGCCCCTATCTTTTCTTCTGGCAGGCCTCCCAGGAGGTCGAGGAGATGAACCTCGGCGAGCGCGACCGACCGCTGCGAGAGGAAACGCGGCGCGGCGGCGATCCGGAGCTCAGGCGCATCAAGGTCGACACGACGCTCGGCATGCTGCTGTCGAACGGCATCGCCTTCTTCATCATCCTGACGACGGCGGCGGTGCTCAACGCAAACGGCGTCACCAACATCAATTCGGCGACGGAGGCGGCCGAGGCGCTGCGGCCGCTCGCTGGCGATTTCACCTTCGCGCTGTTCGCGCTCGGCATCATCGGCACGGGCCTGCTCGCGATCCCGGTGCTGGCGGGCTCGGCGGCCTATGGCGTTGCGGAGATCTTTGGCTGGCGGGCGACGCTGGAGGCGCGGCCGGAGAAGGCGGTCGGCTTCTACACCATCATTGCGGCAGCGACCGTGATCGGCTTCGGCCTCGGCTTCACCGGGATCGATTCCATTCACATGCTGGTGTGGAGCGCCGTGCTCAACGGCATCGTCGCCGTTCCCATCATGGCTATGATGATGCTGATCGTCTCGAACAAGACGATCATGGGACGCTTCAAGGCGCGGTCGTGGCTGGTCGCGCTGGGCTGGCTCGGCACCGCGCTGATGGCGCTGGCCGTCCTCGCCTTGCTCGGCTCATCCGCGATCGGCTAGAGCGGCGACAGCGCTGCCGAGATTTGCGACGCGATCACGAAGGCCGCGAACACGGCCGGCACGCTGATGAACCGCAAGAACTGGTCGACTGAAAGCATGATTGTCCCCCCAAAGACAAAGCACCCTCGCCCGTGCGCGCTACTCCACCCCTTGCGCGACGTGCTGACCGGCCGTCAGAAGCCGATCTGAAACGGCGGCCCCACTCATCGTGAGAAGCGCCAGAACCGAAATCATGGCCATAAACTGCATGCCCCCTTGATCGGTTCCGATTGTGGCCAAATCGGTCTGGCTTTGGCGCAAAATCGAGACGATCCAAAGAAAGCTAAACACCCCCGGATTCTACGGATTTTCGCCAAGGTCGCCTGAAAATCGACGCTCGGCCAAGTATTTGCAGGCTTCACTGCGGGCGGCCGTTAGCCTAACAATTGTGGCTGGGCCCTAGCTTGCGAAAAACAATGACGCCCGGCTAGGCGACAGGGAGAGACATGACAACATCATCAAAAGCAACAAACCTCGAGATCCTCGCCTGCGACGCCGGCTGGAGAAACTACCACTTCGTCAAGGTGACGACGGAAGATGGCATCGTCGGCTGGAGCGAGTTCGACGAGGGATTTGGCTCGCCCGGCG
>JAEWHT010000032.1 GCA_023387695.1 Pseudomonadota bacterium
GCCCGGCCTCGTGCCGGGCATAAGCGTCCTCAGAGCCTTGTGACCCATGACCCCGCGCACCGCCACACTGATCGGATTGACCGCGATCCTGATGTGGTCGCTGTTGTCAGTGATGACGGTTGCGACCGGGAAGATTCCGGCGTTCCAGCTCGCCGCGATGACGTTTGCGATCGGCGGCCTCGTCGGCCTGCTCACCTGGATCGGCCGCGGCGATGCGGCGAAGAGCCTGCGTCAGCCGCTGGTGGTGTGGCTCGTCGGCGTCGGCGGATTGTTCGGCTATCACGCGCTCTATTTCCTCGCGCTGCGATTCGCACCGCCGGCCGAAGCTGGCCTCCTGAATTACATGTGGCCGCTGCTGATTGTGCTGTTCTCGTCGTTCCTGCCAGGCGAGCGGTTGGCTGTGCATCACATCATCGGCGCCGTGCTCGGCCTTGTCGGCACGGTGCTGCTGTTCGCCGGCAATACCACCGGCTTCGCGCCGGGCGCGGTGCCGGGCCTCATCGCGGCCTTCATCGCCGCCTTCGTCTGGGCGGCCTATTCGGTGCTGTCGCGGCGTTTGAAAGCCGTGCCGACCGACGCGGTCGCCGGCTTCTGCCTCGTCACATCGGTGCTCGCTGCGCTGATGCATGGTGTGGTGGAAGCCACGGTGTGGCCGGAGACTCCGTTGCAATGGCTCGCTGTGATCGGGCTCGGCATCGGCCCGGTCGGCGCGGCCTTCTATGCCTGGGACATCGGCATGAAGCGCGGTGATATCCGCGTGCTCGGCGCCGCCTCCTACGCGACGCCGCTATTGTCGACCGGCTTCCTCATCGCTGCCGGTTTTGCCAAGGCCAGCGCCAATATCGCCATTGCCGCGATCCTGATCGCCGGCGGCGGCCTGATCGCGGCCAAGGACATGGTGCTGCGGAAGAAGTAAGACGCGTCAAAGTGCCGGCTGCCAGCCCGGCGGCCGGTACATCGTTTCCGGAATCTGCCCGAGCTCGGAGCGCTGCAACCGTTGCGGCGTCAAGGCATAGAACTCCTGGAAGCTCATGATCAGCGGTCGCCATTTGTCGGGATCGATGCGGTTGGGCTTGGCGTCCATCATGATGTCGGGATGGGCATGAATGCGGGTGATGCGGACCTCGATTGCGGTGAGGTTGCCACGCCAGACTGCATCATCCTGCGCCATCTCATGCACATGTGCGACCTTGGCTTCCATCTGCACCGGGCATTCAGCGGCGCGCGGGGCGCTGACCGTTTCGCTCGCTAAAGCAGTCAGGCCGCTGATGCCGAATTTGTCGTGCTCGTGCCGATAGCCGCGATAGAGTTTTCCAGGCGGCACAGGATCCGAGCCGGTGGTGCGGGCGAGGCGGTCGACCGCAGCAACCAGATCAGCGGATGGGAGATTGAGCACGCATTCGCCGGTGCGAATCATGTTCTCTGTGGTTTTCGAGTTGGTGCCGAGCCCAAGCATGCAGCGCCATCCGACCCACCATGCCGAGGACATCGGTGCGATATTGTGTGAGCCATCCCCGTTGGTTGATCCGATCAGGACAACCGGCGTTCCGAAATACAAAATGGCCGGGTCGATCTGGACGGCGGCGGGGCCGAGTGTTCCGTGCATCGTGCGCTCCTCTTGCTGAGAACGCCGTCCTACGGTGTTGGAGAGATCGATCCCACCCGATTCCAGATAGGCAGAGCGTTTTCGAGCGAAGTGGGTACCGGTTCACGTGAAGAAAACGCGTCAAAAAAAGACTCGTTAAGGCTCCCAACCCTTCGGCGCGAGTTCGAACTTTGCGAACTCGAAGGCCGGAGCCACCGTGCAGCCGACCAGCGTCCATTCGCCTGATGTCTCCGCCATCTGCCACGCATCTGCTGGCACGATCGCCTGTGGCCGCTCGCCGCTGACGAGATCCGTGCCAAGCCGAACCTCGTGCTGTGAGCAGCCGTCATGGGCGATGCGCAGCGTCAGCGGGCTGCCGGCATAGTAGTGCCAGGTCTCGACCGCATCGATGCGGTGCCAGTGCGAACGTTCGCCGCGCGCGAGCAGGAAGTAGATGAGAGTTGAGCGCGACCGGCCATTTGCGTCGGTGGTCTGGTCGCGGAAAGTCTCACGGTAATGTCCGCCCTCGGGATGCGGGCGGAGTTCGAGGCGCGCGATGATCTCGGCTGCGGTCGGCATCGATCCCCGTCAGGATTTGCACTTCAGAACTTGTACGTCAGGATTTGTTCTTGCGCTCGCGCAACTCGCCAAACACCGCGGCGGCATCCGCGCCCTTCATGTGTAACCTGACTGCGACCGACGGTTCATCCGCGCGCAGGAACACGTTTGCTCGCTTCTCATCACCAAGCAGTGAGGGAATGGTCGGCTGGTTCTCCGCTCGCAGCTTGGTGACCTCCGCCGCACGCGCCTGCAGCGCCGCATTGTCCGGATCGATCGTGAGCGCGAACTTGACGTTGGACGCCGTATATTCGTGGCCGCAATAGAGCTTGAAGTCGTCGGGCAGGGCGCGCAGCTTCAGCAGCGAATCCCACATCATCGGATAGGTGCCTTCGAACACGCGGCCGCAGCCGATCGAGAACAGCGTGTCGGCGGCGAATAGCGTCTTCTCGGTGTCGAAGACATAGGAGATGTGGTCGAGCGTGTGGCCCGGCGTCTCCAGCACGCGCCCGAGCAGGTTGCCGACCTTGACCACGTCGCCATTGGCAACGCGCAAATCGACATTGGCGATCTTGGCCGACTTGTCATGCGGTGCGACGACGCGGCAATTGTATTTCTGCTTGAGCTCGGCGACCCCGCCAACATGATCGCCATGGTGATGGGTGATCAGAATATCGGTGAGCTGCCAGCCCTCGCGCTCCAGCGCCTTGAGGATGGGGCCGGCTTCCGGCGCGTCGATCGATGCGGTTGCCTTGGTTTCCACATCGTGGATCAGATAACCGAAATTGTCGTTTAAACAGCTGAAAGTACGAATTTCGGCAGCCATGACATCTCCATCGGGCTCAGCCCCGTCAGACAGATATGGCGTTAACGTTGCGCAGGCAATGCAATATTCCGCGCGCAGCCGCCGCCTTGTGCATGTTACATTGCCGTCATGACCATCGATGTCGTCGACCTCAGAGAGTTCTATTCCCGTCGCCTCGGGATTGTGGCGCGGCAAATGATCAATCGCGGCATCAAGGAGCGGTGGCCCAATGCCGAGGGCCAGCGCGTGCTCGGTATCGGCTATCCGACGCCCTATCTCGGGCTGTTCCGCGAGGATGCGGAGCGCTGCATCGCCTTCATGCCGGCGGCTCAGGGCGTTCTGAAATGGCCGACAGGGCGACCGGCTCTGGCCGCGCTGGTCGACGAGTTCTCGCTGCCGCTTCCCGATGCCGCGGTGGACCGCATCGTGCTGGTCCATGCGCTCGAAATGTCGGATGACCCGGCTGCGTTGCTGCGTGAGGTCTGGCGGGTCCTGTCGCCCTCGGGACGCGTCATCGCGGTGATCCCGAACCGGCGCGGGGTGTGGACGCGCAGCGACAACACGCCGTTCGGCCACGGCCGTCCCTATTCGCGCTCGCAGATCACGGACCTCTTGCGCCAGACCTGGTTCACGCCGACGGGCTGGGGCGAGGCGTTGTTCATGCCGCCTTATGCCGGCCGTTGGGTGTTGAAATCGGCGCAGATGTGGGAGCGCGCCGGAGCTGCGTTGTCATTGCCGTTTGCCGGCGTCCACATCGTCGAAGCGACCAAGCAGGTCTATCGTGCGATCCCCGCCAAACGCGAACGGGCGCGGCTGATTCCCTCGCTGGCGAAGCCCGTGCTGGTTCCGTCATCGACGGTGACACGGACCTGAAAACAAAACGTCCCGGCGAAGCCGGGACGTTTGCAGACCAGGAAATTCTGGTGCGCCTTACTCGCCGGGGGCGAGATCGTCGCTGGTCGCGGCCGGAGCTGCCTCGCGCTCGGGGCGCGGACCGTTATGCGGCCGGCGACGGCGCCGCGGATAGCGCTCGCCGCCACCGCCATTGCCGCCTTCGAAATTGCCGGGCGCGCCGTTCGTCTGCGGCTGTGCGCCGGTGATGAAGGACGGCAAGCGATCGACGTTGCCGGCTTCGGCAACGACGGGCTGCGGCTGGTTCTGCGGTTGCGGCTGCTGATTATATTGCTGCTGCGGACGGTGGTCGCGCTCGCGGTGCTCGCGCGGCTGCTGCTGATCGCGCTGATAGGGCTGCTGCTGATTATCGCGATTGTCGCGTTGCTGATAGTCACGCTGGTGATCGCGATGGCCGTCGCGGTCACGCATGAAGGGCTGTTGCTGCTGCGGCGGGGGCTGCGGAACGAAGCCCGGCTCCTGGCCGAAATTCGAGAAATTCTCGCCGTCGTCCTCGCTGTCGTCGCTGCTGGTGCTGACAGGTTCGTCGCCGCGCGGCTGCTGGTTCTGGCGGAACTGTTCCTGAGCCGCCGCGATCAGGCGGAAATAATGCTCGGCATGCTGGTAGTAGTTTTCGGCAGCGACCGGGTCGCCGGAGGAGCGCGCGTCACGCGCAAGCTGAAGATATTTTTCGGCGATATGCGAGGCAGTGCCGCGGATCTTGATGTCGGGGCCGTTTGATTCGTAGACCCGGGTCATCGGGTTCTGGCCGCGCCGGTTATTGTTGTTGTTATTATTGTTATTGTTGCGGTTGCGCATCCGCTGCTTGTTCTGACCGTTTCTCATGTCCTGCCTTTAATTCCAGCCCTAAAGGTTGC
>JAEWHT010000052.1 GCA_023387695.1 Pseudomonadota bacterium
ACTGCTCGGGCAGGCCCGATGAGCCGTAGCCGGTGGCGAAGATGAAGGGACAGCCTTTCGCCTTGATCACGTCGGCAACCGGCGAGATGACTTTGCCGTTGACGTTGACGTCGAGAATGGCGATGTCGAATTCGGTAACCTCGGCCAGCCGCATCGCCTCGGTGATATCTCCCGCTTCGGCTGCGACCTTGTAGCCCAGCTCTTCCAGCATATCCGCAACCATCATTCGGATCATCACCTCGTCCTCGACGAGGAATACAGAGCGGCCGAAAAGCCCTGTCGCGGTCATTGTCGTTGAGTCCTTGCCCATTGCTGAAAACGTTCGCAGATAACACGAATCGACGCAATGCGCGTTTCGGCCAACGGGTAGTAGAATTGGCCGTCGCTGAGCGACTGCTGCAAGCCGATTTGTGGTTAAATCCTAAGCCCAAAGGCTATCATGGGTTCCTCAGCAGGAACAAGATTCTGTCTTCGGATCTCGCCGTAAAATCATTGACCCGGACCCATACGAAACGACATAGGCCTTAATGACCTCCGATCAGCACCCGCCGGAAAAGATGATGTTTCAGCTCACGCTGAGGCGTCGCGGAATCAGCGATCAGGCCGTGCTGAGGACCATGGAGGAGGTACCGCGCGAGCTGTTCGTCGAGGCCTCCGATCGCGACGGCGCCTACCGTGACAGCGCGTTGCCGATCGCCTGCGGGCAGACGATCAGCCAGCCCTTTGTCGTCGCCTACATGACCGAGCAGCTTCAGGTCCAGAAAAGCCACCGCGTGCTCGAGATTGGTGCCGGCTCCGGCTATCAGGCCGCCGTGCTGTCGAAGCTGGCGCGCGAGGTATTGACGGTCGAACGATACCGTAAGCTCGCGGATGCCGCGCGGGCGCGGCTCGAAAAGCTGGGCTGTCACAATGTCGAGGTGATGCTCGGCGACGGCCTCCATGTGCCGCCGAACATTGGCCCGTTCGACCGCATCATCGTCACCGCCGCGGTGGAGCAGATTCCGGAAAACCTGATCGAACGGCTCGAGGTCGGCGGCATCCTGATCGCACCTGTCGGTCCGCATCAGGGCATCCAGACACTGACCCGGCTCAGCCGCAGCGCGAACGGCATCGAGCGCAAGGAACTCGTGGAGGTCCGCTTCGTGCCGGCACTGCCGGGCGTGGCGCGGGAGCTGTAGAATTCCGGATCGGCAGTGCGTCCAACATCTTATTGGGAGGGTTAAGCCGTTATTTACTCGGCGCGTGTTTACTTAAAACACCAGTTCTGTTGCGTACGAGTGAGTAACCATGTCTGTTGTCGCCGAGTTGCTTTACTCGCGCCGCGTACCGCAGGTCGCGGTACTGGCGCTGATCTCCTTTGGTTTCGCAGGGTGCAGCGCCGACATGTCGTCGCGTCTGTCCCAGTCGAATTTCTCAAATCCTTTCTCTTCCGAGCAGACCGGTTCGGTACAGCAGGCGCCGCCGCAGCAGCGCGAACTGCCGCAATATTCGCGGCCGCAGACCCAGCCCGGCTACTATCAGTCCCAACCCATGCCGCCGGCCGTTGCCGCGCCGCAATCCTATCCGGTTGCCGCGGGCGGAGGCGTCTCAGGAGGCGGACGCGGGCTTGGCTCCTACACGCCGCCGGCCCAGCCGCCGCGCCTTGAAACCACCGGCACCGTGCCGCCGCGTTCGGTCGCAGCCGCACAGCCGGTTGGCGGGACCAAGATTATCGTCGGCACCAGCGATACGCTCGACGTGCTCGCCAAGCGCTATCATGTGACGCCGCAAGCGATCATGGCCGCCAACGGCTATAAGGGGCCGCGCGCGCTTTCGCCCGGCCAGCAACTCGTGATCCCGCATCCCGGTGCCGTGGCTGCTGCCGCTCCAGCGCCGCTGATGGCTCCCGTTGCCGCTACTCCCGCGATGGCGCCGAAGCCGGTTGCTGCCGTCGCAGCTCCGCCGAGCTTCCACTTCGTCAATCACGGCGACACGCTTGTCAGCATCGCGCGCAAGAACCACATCTCCGCGGCCGAGCTTGCTCGCGCCAATGGTCTCGAACCCTCGGCAAAGCTCAAGCTCGGGACCAAGCTGACCGTGCCAGGTGCCAGGACCGCAGCGGTTGCTGCGCCGCTTGCTCCCGCGCCTGTCGGTGCGGCCCCCGTGGCGGCTGCGCTGCAACCCGTCGCGGCAGCTCCTGCGCCTGCGACCAAGATGGCTGCAATTGCCCAGCCGGCGCAGAGCGCGCGTCTGGCCCAGGCGACCACCAACATCGACGACAAGCCCGCTGCCGAGGCACCGGCCAAAGCGGCGGAGACCACCAGCTCGCTTCCGACCTTCCGCTGGCCGGTGCGTGGCAAGGTGATCACGAGCTACGGCGCCAAGACCAACGGCAAGTCCAATGACGGCATCAATGTTGCGGTGCCCGAGGGGACCCCGGTCAAGGCGGCCGAGGACGGTGTCGTTGCCTATTCCGGCAACGAGCTGAAAGGCTACGGCAATTTGGTCCTGGTTCGGCACTCCAACGGCTACGTCACCGCATATGCCCATGCGAGTGAGCTGTTGGTGAAGCGCGGCGATACCATCAAGCGCGGTCAGGTCATTGCCAAGTCGGGTCAATCCGGGGAGGTGGCGTCGCCGCAGCTCCACTTCGAGATCCGCAAGGGCTCGAGCCCGGTTGACCCGCTTCAATTCCTGAACGGTGCGTAAGGCTTCGGGCCCTCAAAGAGGAGCACGGGATCACCACAAGCAAACTGTCATCGCCCGCGAAAGCGGGCGATCCAGTATTCCAGAGACGGTCATTGTTGAGCCGATAAGCCGCGGCGTACTGGATTCCCCGCTTTCGCGGGGAATGACAGTTGTGAGTGTCGTGGCAGATTCTGCTACTTCGTCGTCAGCTTCACGCCGAGCCGGCCCGCCAGCTCCTGCACGAACTGCCAGGCGACACGGCCCGAGCGCGAGCCGCGCGTGGTCGACCATTCCAGCGCCTCGCGCTCCAGTGCTTCGTCGTCGACCTTGATGCCGAAATGGCTGCAATAGCCGCGCACCATGGCGAGATATTCGTCCTGGCTGCAGCGGTGGAAGCCGAGCCACAGGCCGAAGCGATCCGACAGCGAGACCTTTTCTTCAACTGCCTCACCGGGATTGATCGCGGTCGAACGTTCGTTCTCGATCATGTCGCGCGCCAGCAGATGGCGACGGTTAGAGGTGGCGTAGAGGATGACGTTCTCGGGCCGGCCCTCGATGCCACCTTCGAGCACGGCCTTGAGCGACTTGTAGGACGCGTCATTGCCATCGAAGGAGAGGTCGTCGATGAAGACGATGAAGTGGAAGGCGGCGTCGCGCAGCTTTTCCATCAGCATCGGCAGCGTCTCGATGTCCTCGCGATGGATCTCGATCAGCTTCAGCTTGTCGGCCGGCTTGCGGTCGGCGTTGATACTGGCATGCGCCGCCTTCACCAGCGACGACTTGCCCATACCGCGCGCGCCCCAGAGCAGGGCATTGTTTGCGGGCAGGCCATTGGCGAAGCGCTCGGTGTTTTCCATCAGGATGTCGCGCATCCGGTCGACGCCCCTGAGCAGGAATAGCTCGACGCGGCTGACCCGCGGCACTGCCGCCAGGCGCCCATCGGGATGCCAGACATAGGCGTCCGCCTGCTTGAACGACTCGGGTTCGACGGCCGGCTTGCCCTGGGCAGCGAGGTGGGCCGCAATGGTCTCCAGCGCGCGGACGATGCGCTCCTGGGAGACGTCTGAGGCCGCCTTAGGCGCCGCCGTTTGGACGGCCTTCTGAACCGCCTTGGGGCGTTTTGCCGCGACCTGGGCGGGCTTCGTGGCAGGGGTACGGGGGCCTTTGCCGGCCGGGCTTTTGCTTGGTTTTTTGGGCATGTCCGAAGTTCCTGAGAATGCAGCCTATCGGGCCTGACGGCGCGCCGCAAGGTGGCCAAATCGACGGTCTGGCAGCGTTGCAATTGGGGCGGTGGTCGCTATAGTCCGCGCGAATTTGACCGAACCGGTCGCCTTAAGGGCCTGACCGGCTTCCCCCGTTTCCACGAGGATCGTCCGAATGCTGATTACCCCTGCGTATGCCCAGGCTGCGGGCGCCGGTGACACCAACAGCATGTTGATGTCGCTGCTGCCGTTCGCCCTGATCTTCGTGATCATGTACTTCCTGATTCTGCGCCCGCAGCAGAAGAAGGTGAAGGACCACGCTGAGCTCGTGAAGAACATCCGCCGCGGCGACACCGTCGTGACCTCGGGCGGTTTGGTCGGCAAGGTCACCAAGGTCGTCGATGACGACCAGATCGAGTTCGAGATTTCCGACGGCGTGCGCGTGCGCCAGATGCGCTCGATGATTTCGGGCGTCCGCGCCAAGGGCGAGCCGGCCAAGGACAGCGCGAAGGAAAGCGCCAAGGACGACGCCGGGGCGAAGTGACGCGTCCGCGAGCATCTCAAATCCCCTGATCTGACAGGTCCAGTCGATGTTGTATTTCACGCGGTGGAAGGCGCTCGGGATTATCCTGCTGGCGCTGATCGTGTGCCTCTGCGCGGTCCCGAACTTCTTCCCCGAGGCGCAGGTGAAGACCTGGCCCGCCTGGGCGCAGCGGCGCCTTGTGCTGGGTCTCGACTTGCAGGGCGGCTCTTCCCTGCAGCTCGAGGTCGATTCCAACTATGTGAAGAAGGAAAAGCTCGAACAGGTCCGCGACGACGTTCGTCGCGTGCTGCGCGAGGCCAAGATCGGTTACACCGGTCTCGTCACGAAGGGCGATGCTGTCGAGGTGCGCGTCAAGGACGCGGACGCCCAGACGGCGCTCGCCAAGTTGCGTGATCTTGCGCAGCCGATTGGCGGCCTCATGGGGTCCAGCGGTCAGCGCGACCTCGATGTCACCGATGCCGGTGGCGGATTGATCCGCCTGGTGCTGTCTGAGCCCGCGATGATCGAGCGGTTGCGCAAGACTATCGAGCAGTCGATCCAGATCGTCGAGAAGCGCGTCAACGAGCTCGGCACCGTCGAGCCCATCATCCAGCGTCAGGGCAACGACCGCATCCTGGTGCAGGTGCCGGGTCTGCAGGATCCCACCCATCTGAAGGAACTGCTCGGCAAGACCGCGAAGATGGAATTCCGGATGGTCGACACTTCGGTGCCGCCGGACCAGGCGCAGCGGAGTGGAGTGCCGCCGGACTCCGAGCTCCTGATGAGCCAGAGCCAGCCGGAGGTACCCTACGTCGTCAAGAAGCAGGTGCTGGTCTCGGGCGCCGAGCTCAACGATGCGCAGCCCGGATTTGATCAGCGCACCAACGAGCCGATCGTCTCGTTCCGCTTCAACTCCACCGGAGCCCGCAAGTTTGCGCAGGCGACGCAGGAGAATGTTGGGCTGCCCTTCGCGATCGTTCTCGATGGCAAGGTGATCTCTGCGCCCCGGATCAACGAGCCGATCACGGGCGGGCAGGGGCAGATCTCGGGCAGCTTCACGGTCCAATCCGCCAACGATCTGGCGATCCTGATGCGCGCCGGCGCGCTGCCGGCGCCGCTCACGGTGGTCGAGGAGCGCACTGTCGGTCCGGGCCTTGGCCAGGACTCGATCGAGAAGGGCGAGCTTGCTGCCTATGTCGGCTCGATCCTGGTCGTCGTGTTCATGCTGTTGACGTACCGGCTGTTCGGTGTGTTCGCCAACATCGCGGTGACCATCAACGTCGCGATGATCTTCGGCCTGTTGTCGCTGCTTAGTGCCACGCTGACGCTGCCCGGCATCGCCGGCATCGTGCTCACGGTCGGCATCGCGGTCGACTCCAACGTGCTGATCTATGAGCGTATCCGCGAGGAGCTGCGCGGAGGGAGAACCCCGATCTCGGCGATCGACGCCGGCTTCAAGCGAGCGCTTGCCACCATTCTCGACTCCAATATCACCACCTTCATCGCCGCTGCAGTGCTGTTCATGATCGGCACCGGTCCGGTGCGCGGCTTCGCAGTCACGCTCGGTATCGGCATCATCACCACGGTCTTCACCGCCTTCACCATGACCCGCCTGATCGTGGCGTGGTGGGTGCAGTGGAAGCGGCCGAAGATTGTGCCGATTTGATTATTCGAGGCCGGCTGTGACCACTACTCAACTCGTTCTCATCTCTCTCGGCATCCTGATTGCGGTTCTGACCGTGGTCAGTGTGCTCGGCGTCCTGCCGTCGCTGCGAATCGTGCCAGACGATACGCATTTCGATTTCACGCGCTTCCGCCGCATCAGCTTCCCGATCTCGGCGGCGCTGTCGATCCTCGCCATCACGTTGTTCTTCACCCATGGCCTGAATTTCGGCATCGACTTCAAGGGCGGCACTTTGATGGAAGTGCGGGCCAAGTCGGGCACAGCCGACCTCGCACAGATGCGCACGACCCTTGGTAACCTCGGCCTCGGCGAAGTCCAGTTGCAGCAATTCGGCGGCCCCGCCGACGTGCTGCTTCGCGTTGCCGAGCAACCGGGCGGCGACAAGGCGCAGCAGGCGGCCGTGGACAAGGTTCGCGGCGCCCTCGGTGAATCCGTAGAGTATCGCCGCGTCGAGGTGGTGGGACCGCGTGTCTCCGGCGAGTTGCTGGGGTGGGGCATGGCCGGCCTGATGCTCGCGATTGGCGCGATCCTGATCTATCTCTGGTTCCGGTTCGAATGGCAGTTCGCGCTCGGCGCCATGATCGCCAACGTGCACGACATCGTGCTGACCATCGGCTTCATGTCGATCAGCCAGGTCGATTTCGACCTGACCAGCATCGCGGCGCTCCTGACGATTCTCGGCTATTCGCTCAACGACACCGTCGTCATCTATGACCGCATCCGTGAAATGCTGCGGCGCTATAAGAAGATGCCGATGCCGCAGCTGCTGAACGAATCCATCAACTCGACGCTGTCGCGCTCTATTATCACCCACTTCACGGTGACGCTGGCGTTGCTCGCGCTTCTGCTGTTCGGCGGCCACGCGATCCATAGCTTCACGGCCGTCATGATGTTCGGCGTGGTGCTGGTCGGCACCTACACCTCGATCTTCATCGCCGCGCCGATCCTGATCTATCTCGGCGTCGGCGAGCATCGCGAAGATGCGAAGGAAGAGGCTGCGCCGGCGAAGAAAAACAAGGCATGATCCGAACCGCGTACCCCCGCATGAGTTTGCGGGGGTAGGCAGCTCATTCGGACGAAGCTCATGGCCGGCGACCCCAACGCTCCCCATTTCCCGCGCTCGGCGCCGATCGAGGCCTATGGCAAGGGCGGCTTTGCCTTTGCCGGCATGTCGCACCGGGGCTCGCTGCTCTGCCTGCCCGACGCGATCTGGGCCTGGGATGTGACCGATCCGACCAGGATCGACCGCTATTCACTGGATCGGGTCTTCGCCGCCGCCAACAGCATCGACACACTTCTGGTCGGCACCGGAACTGGCCCCTGGCTGCCGCCGCCTGAGCTGCGCCAGGCGCTGAAGGCGGTGAGGGTGGTTCTGGATACGATGCAGACCGGCCCGGCCGTGCGCACCTACAACATCATGATCGGTGAGCGGCGCCGCGTCGCGGCGGCGCTGATTGCCGTGCCATGAGCAGCGTTGCGACGCCGCCCGACACCGTGACCTTCTGCGCCGACCTCGTGCGCAGCCACGACTTTCCACACTATGCCGCGACCCTGTTCGCGCCCGCCGCTGAGCGCCGCGCGTTGCTGGCGCTCTACGCCTTCAATGTCGAGATCGTCCGGGTCCGCGATCAGGTGAGCCAGCCGCTGCCCGGAGAGATCCGCTTCCAATGGTGGACCGATCTGTTCTCAGGCCTCGTCCACGGCAGCGCCGAGGGCAATCCGGTGGCGGCAGAGCTGCTGCGCGCGATCCGTGATTTTGACCTGCCCGTCGAGCCGTTGTCGTTGCTCGTCGACGAGCATCAGTTCGATCTCTACAACGATCCGATGCCGACCATGACGGCGCTCGAAGGCTATCTCGACGCGACCTGTTCGGCGTTGTTCGCGCTCGCTGCGCGGATCATGGGCGGAGCGTCGGATGAGGTGGCGCATCTCGCGCGGCACGCGGGGCTGGCGCAGGGCATTGCGCAGGTGATCGCCAACCTGCCGCGGGACGCGTCGCACAGGCAATTGTTCCTGCCGCAGCAATTCCTGACGAGTCACGGCTGCGCCATGGAGGATGTGTTTGCTGGGAAGGTGACGCCTCAGCTTCAGGCGGTGCTGGACCAGCTGATCGGTGAAGCACGCCAGCATCTGGCGACCGCATCGTCGCTGCTGACGCAGCTACCGCCATCGGCGCGGGCTGCATTCCTGCCGCTGAGCCAGGCGCGGGCTGATCTGGATCGCCTGGTGCGGCCGGGACGCAATCCCTTCGCGCCGCAGCCGATCTCGCGCTTGCGCACGCTGTGGACACTATGGCGGGCTTCACGATCCCGGGAATTTACCAAATAGCCGTTGGCTTATCGCCCGAACCGGCCAAATGCTCTATGCTGTCCCATGGCTGAATTGTCCCAAACCGCATCCCCTGATCTCAGCGGCTTTCCGGTTACGCCGGCTGACATTCACGCTGCCGCCGACACGATCCGCGGCGCCGTTGTCGAGACGCCCTGCAGCTACAGCCGGACGCTGAGCAACATTTGTGGCTGCGAGCTCTGGCTCAAATTCGAAAACCTCCAGTTCACGTCGTCATTCAAGGAGCGTGGTGCGCTGAATCGGCTCACGGCGCTGACGCCGGAGGAGCGTGCCCGCGGCGTCGTCGCCATGTCGGCCGGCAACCACGCGCAGGGCGTTGCCTATCACGCCAAGCGGCTCGGCATTCCCGCCACCATCGTCATGCCCGTGGGCACGCCGATGGTGAAGGTCGAGAACACCAGGCATCACGGCG
Source organism: Pseudomonadota bacterium (assembly GCA_023387695.1). Lineage (GTDB taxonomy): Bacteria > Pseudomonadota > Alphaproteobacteria > Rhizobiales > Xanthobacteraceae > Bradyrhizobium. Next base: position 8,838 of record JAEWHT010000052.1, read on the forward strand.
CCGAGGTGGTCGTCACCGGCGCGACGCTAGAGGAGGCGGCCGCGTTTGCACGCAGCCACGGCGAAGCCCGGGGCATGATCTTCGTTCACCCCTATGACGATCCTCTGGTCATCGCCGGGCAGGGCACGGTCGGGCTGGAGATAATGAAGGCCGTGCCAGAACTCGATACGCTGGTTGTGCCGATCGGCGGCGGCGGCCTGATCAGCGGCATTGCCATCGCGGCGAAGTCGATCAAGCCTTCGCTGCGGATCCTCGGCGTGGAAGCCTGGCTTTATCCCTCAATGTACAATGCCGTCT
>JAEWHT010000297.1 GCA_023387695.1 Pseudomonadota bacterium
CCGCGCAGATCTATTGCAACGTCACCAAGATGACGGTGCCGGATCTCAACTGGTACTTCGCCTACAATCTGTTCCGCCTCGCCGGCATCACCCAAGGCATCGCCGGCCGCGTCCGCGACGGCACCGCCGCCAACGCCAAGGCACTGGAATCCGCCAAGCGCACCGTGCCGCTGTCAAAGACCTCATGGGAATACGCGCAGAAGGCCGGCGCGGTTTAGGAGACAGAGGCGCGGCCGATGGCCGCGCTTTTATTTTGGCGCGTAACTCTCGTGTCCCGGACGCGGTGCAGCACGAAGTGCTGCTCCGCAGAGCCGGGACCTAGTCACGTGGCCAATGTATTCAGCTCATCCGTAAGATCTCGCCAATCCGGATTGAGCTCCTCGATCAGCTTGAGCTTCCAAGCACGTCGCCAGCGCTTGAGCGAATGTTCGCGCGAGCGCGCTTCGAGGACAGACTCGAGCGTCTCGAAATAGACAAGCAGAGTTACATCGTATTGCTTCGTGAAGCCGGGTACGAGCTTGGTCTTATGCTCGCTCATGCGACGCGGAAGATCGTTCGTCACTCCGATGTACAGCGTGCCGTTTCGCTTGCTTGCCAGAATGTAGACAAAGTAGGGCATCAGGGTGCAATTAGCGCTGAGGTTATGCGCCTGAAGGTTGCATAACTCGATGCCGTCGCCAAGCGTCTGGGTCCCGGCTCTGCGGAGCGTCACTTCGTGCCGCACCGCGTCCGGGACACGAGACCGGATTTTGGAAGACGAGTAGCACCGCTCTCGTGTCCCGGACGCGCTGCAGCGTGTAACGCTGCTGCGCAGAGCCGGGACCCAGCCTCTGACGAACTCCGCTCACCCCTTCGCACAATGCACGATCAACCTCTCCACAAACCCCGCACACTTCTCCAGCTCCGCCATCGCGATGAACTCGTCAGGCGTATGCGCCTGCGCGATCGAGCCCGGGCCGATCACCACTGACGGGATGTCGGCCATGCTGGTGAACAGGCTCGCTTCGGTGCCGAAGGCGACCTTGGCGTGGTCGTTGCGGCCGGCGAGGCTCTTGGCGAGCGTAACGATGGCGGCGTCGGCCTTGGTGTCGAGGGCGGGATAATCGAGGATTTCCTCGAAATCGATGCCGCACTCCGGGCTCTTCGCCTTCATCGCCGGCTCGAGCTCGGCCTTGGCCCAGGCGACGATCGCGTCGGTCACCTCTTTGGATTCGGTGATGCCGATGCCACGGCATTCGAAATCCACCGTGCAGGTATCAGGCACGATGTTCAGCGCCGCGCCGCCATGCACGATGCTGGTGAGCAGTGTCGAGTGCGGCACGTCATAGAGACTGTTGCGCTCGACTTCGGCCGCAAGCTTCACGGCGCGGCGTCGGATCTCGGTGATCATCTCGGCGGCATATTCGATGGCATTGACGCCGTCGGGTGCGATCGAGGAGTGGCGGGCGAGGCCGTGGAAGGTGGCGCGCACGCCGTGCTTGCCCTTGTGGCCGATGATGACCTTCATCTCGGTCGGCTCGCCGATGAACGCGCCGAGCGGCCGCACCTTCTTCTTCGCGACCTCGGCCAGCATCGGCCGCACGCCGATGCAGCCGATCTCCTCGTCATAGGAGATGGCGAGATGGATCGGCGTCGTCAGTTTGGCTTCAAGCATCTCCGGCACCATGGCCAGGCATACGGCGACAAAGCCCTTCATATCGGTGGTGCCGCGGCCATAGAGCTTGCCGTCACGTTCGATCAGCCTGAACGGATCATGGCTCCAGTCCTGGCCCACGACCGGTACGACATCGGTATGTCCTGACAGCACGAGGCCGGGCTTGTCCTCCGGCCCGATCGTCACCCAGAGCGAAGCTTTCGTGCCGGTCTCGTCGGTGACGCGTTCACCCTTGATGCCAAGGAAGGCGAGATAGCTTTCGATATGTGCGATCAGCGGCAAATTGGTGCGATCGCTGATCGTATCGAAGGCAACGAGCTCCGCGAGCATGTTGCGGATGCGATCGGGACGTGAACTCGGGAAGATCGGATTGGGCATTGTCTGGCTACTCGATGGGTTGGGAGAACGGGCTTTCCGGCTGTTCGGTCCGGATGAAGTTTGCGAGGGAACGCGCGGCCGGCGTCAGTGATCCCCGCGCGGGAACGACGACAGCGGTTTCGAGCGACATCTTCAGGTCCAGCGGGCGGAACACCATGGACTTTTCGGGGCGCAGCTCGAGCGGGAACGGATTGAGGATCGCAAGGCCGAGGCCGGCGCGCACCATCTCGACCAGGAAGGTGGAGGTCGAAGCCTCGGCAACGATGAGAGGCTCGGCGCGGATCGCGGCAAACGCTGTCTCGATCTTGTTGCGCAGGGGAAAGCGCCGGCTCAGCGCAATCATGCGCTCGCCGACGAGATCGCCGATCGCAAGCTCGGTGCGGGTCGCCAGTGAATGCCGCCTGGACATCAGCACATGCGGGCGTGCCCGCCGGAAAATCTCCAGCCGCACGCCGTCATGTGACGGTGTCTGGTCGACCAGCGCAAGGTCGGCACTGCCATCGGCAACGGCGCCGAGACAGTCGGTCGATTTGCCAACCTCGACATGCACGCGGGTCGCAGGCTCGCGTGCGAGGAAGCGCGACAGCAGCGGCGCAAGGAACAGATTGGCGAGCGTCGGCGGCGCCGCCACGCGGATCGTGGTCGCGCCATCGCTGCGCGGCGCGGCCAGCTGATCGAGCAGATCGAACACGACGGCGGCGCGCGCCTCCAGTGCAAGAGCTTCCGCGGTCGGCGCCAGGCGGCCGTTGCGGCGTGCGAACAATGGCTGGCCGATGCGCGCTTCCAGGCTCGCGATCGCGCGCGACACGGAGGGCTGCGACGTGCCGAGTTGGCGCGCGGCTTGCGTTGTCTTGCCGGTCGCGATCATCGCGCGCAGCGCCTCGATCTCGCGCAGCGAGGGACGAAGTTTGCCGCCATCAGCGATCTCGGCAGTGTCGGTTTTTCTATTCATAAATCGCATAGAAATTTGAAAAGGAAATAAATATTTGCATAGGCTGATCCTGCGTGCAAGCTTTTTGCCTCACGACAGACTGAGAACAAGCAAGCGAAACGGGGGACAGCGTGAGCGCAATTGCAGAAAACGGGATGACGAATGAACGCCAGTCGGTGGGCCGCGCGGCTGTGGCCGCAACGATAGGCAACATGCTCGAATGGTACGACTTCACGATCTATGCCGCGTTCGCGGTGCCGATTTCGAAGGCATTCTTTCCGGCCGACAACGAGGTCGTGTCGCTGCTGCTCGGCTTCATCACGTTCGGCATTGGCTTCGTCGCGCGCCCCTTTGGCGCCGTTGTGCTCGGCAGTTTTGCCGACCGCCGGGGCCGCCGCGATGCGCTGAGCGTGACCATCCTGCTGATGGCACTCGGCACGGGCATCATCGCGTTGTGCCCGGGCTATGACCGCATCGGCCTTGCCGCGCCGATCATCATCCTGCTTGCGCGCATCATCCAGGGCTTTTCAGCGGGCGGCGAGATCGGCGGCGCGGTATCGACGCTGGTCGAGCACGCGCCGCCAGCGCGCCGCGGCTTCTTCGCCTCGTTCCAGCAGATGTCGCAGGGCGGCTCGACCATGTTGTCAGGCCTCGTCGCACTGATCATCTCGCTGGCGCTGCCGGCCTCAGCCGTCACCGAATGGGGCTGGCGGCTCGCGTTTGTCGTTGGCCTCCTGATCGCGCCGGTCGGCCTCTACATCCGCCGCGAGCTCGAGGACGCGCCGCTGTTCAAATCGTCTGATCATTCCAAGGAAGCGCCGATCCGCATTGTCCTGCGCGACCACTGGCGCACGGTGCTGACGGGCATGCTGGTGGTGATGTTGTGGACCGTCGCGCAATACATCGCGAACTACTTTCCGACCTTCGCGGCCCGCGAGCTGAAGATGTCGCTGTCGCAATCCTATCTTGGCCCGGTCACGATCGGCACGGTGCTGCTGTTCTGCCCGCTGATCGGCGCGCTTGCCGATCGCTTCCGCCGCCAGCGCATCATGGTCGTCGGCGCCGCCGGCCTTGCGATCGTCGCTTATCCGGCGTTTGCCTATCTGATCGCATCGCCGACGCCGGAGCGTTTGGTCCTGAGTCAGATCGCGGTCGCGGTGTTCATGCTGATCTACCCGGCGCCAGCC
>JAEWHT010000388.1 GCA_023387695.1 Pseudomonadota bacterium
GCTGTCGCAGCGCCGGTCCGGAGGTCCTGGCCCTCCCTGACGTCGGCGACGTCGCGGATACGGACCGGCACGCCACCGCGCGAGCCGATCACGATGTCGCGGATGTCGGCGATGTCAGCGACCTGGCCGGGCGCGCGGACGAGATATTGCTCGCCGTTGCGCTCAATATAGCCGGCGCCGACATTGGCGTTGTTGACGGCAAGCGCCGTCATGATGTCGCGGAAGCCGAGCTTGTAGGCCATCAGCCGGCCGGGGATCGGCAGGACGTGGAATTGCCGTTCATAACCGCCGATCGAGTTGACCTCGATCACCCCGGGAATGGTGCGCAGCTGCGGCTTGATGATCCAGTCCTGGATGGTGCGTAGCTCTGTCGGCGTGAACTCTGAGCCGCTCGGCGACTTCGCGCCGGCCTTGGCTTCGACGGAATAGACATAGATCTCGCCGAGCCCGGTCGAGATCGGCCCCATCGCGACCTCGGTGCCGGCGGGCAATTGGTCCTTGGCCTGCTGGATGCGTTCGTTGACGAGCTGGCGCGCGAAATAGATATCGGTGCCGTCCTCGAAAACGACGGTGACCTGGCTCAGCCCATAACGTGAGATCGAGCGGGTATAATCGAGCCTGGGCAGGCCGCCCATCGCAGTCTCGATCGGGAAGGTGATGCGCTGCTCGGCCTCGAGCGGCGACAGGCCCGGCGCGCGCGTGTTGATCTGGACCTGGACGTTGGTGACGTCAGGCACCGCGTCGATCGGCAGGCGCGTGAAGTTCCAGGCGCCGAAGGCGCCCGCGGCGAGCGCAAGCAGCACCACCAGCCAGCGCTGGCGGACCGAGAAGGAGAGGAGCGCGTCAATCATGATCGGCGTCTCCCTTGCCCATCTCGGCCTTCACCACGAAACTGTTCTCCGCGACGTAATGCTCGCCGACTGCGAGCCCGGCCTTGATCTCGACGAACTTCGGATCGGAGTCGCCAAGCTCCACCGGGCGCGCCTCGATCTTGTCGCTGTCCTCGCGCACGAAGACGATGGTCCTGTTCTCCAGCGTCTGGATCGCGCTGCGACGCACGGCGACCGTGACGTTCCGGGCAGCGAGGATCAGCCGCGCGGTGACGAACAGACCGGGCCGCAAACGCCCGTCGGGATTCGGCAGCACCACGCGGGCGAGCGCGGTCTGGGTCTCGCTCGAGCCAATCGGGGCGATGTAGGAGATCGCGCCCTTGATCTCACCACGGCCGTCATCGGGATCGATCAGCACCTCGTCATTGATGCGGACACGGCGGAGATCCTGCCGGTAGATCGAGAGATCGACCCAGATGGTCGAGAGGTCGGCGACGACGAAGGCCGGCTTCTGTTCGGACGCGTATTCGCCAAGCGAGATCTGCCGCTCGATGATGGTGCCTGCGATCGGCGCCCTGAGCTCGTAGACAGTGAGGCTCTGGTTGCTCTCGATGGTGGCGAGCAGATCGTCCTTGCCGACCTTGTCGCCGATACGCTTCTGGATCGATTTGGCGAGGCCGGGGAAGCGCGGGGTGACCTGCACCACGGCTTCCTGATTGGCGCGCAAAATGCCGTTGAACGAGAGCGTATCCGTTAGCGTAGCGCTGGCGGCTTCCGCCAGTGTCACGCCGGCCGCGGCCAGCTTGACGTCGGAGATGCGAATTCGATCGGCGCCGTGCTCGTCCTGCTCGACATGGTCGTTCGGCTTCTCCGGCTTCTTCTCTGCGGCATGTTCGGTCGGCGCGATCTTGGCCGGCGCGAGGCGGGAATAGCCGTAGGCGCCAAGTGCGGCGGCGACGATTGCGACGAGGATGGTGGAGGATGTCTTCATCGTGCGCTCTCCCGGGCCAGCGCAAAGGGATTGCCGACGAGGCCTTCGATGGTGGCAACGCCGGCGTGGAAGTTCTGCAGCGCTTCCTGCTCGCGCAGCCGCGCCTGGGCGACGCTCGCCTGGGCGTCGAGCACTTCGAGCAGGGTGAAGCGGCCCTGGCCGTACCCCTGCGAGATCGCGTCCGCAGCCTCGGTGGCCTTGGGAATTGCGGTCTCGCGCAGCACCACAAGCTCCCGCAACGAGCCCTGCAGCGAGTCGTAAGCGCGGCCAGCGACCACGATCAGTGTGTTGCGGTTGGCCTCGCGCTCGGCCTTGGTCTTGGCGAGGCTCTCTTGGGCCGAGAGGATGTTGCCCTGGTTCTGGTCGAACACGGGGATCGGCACCGAGACGGTGAGGCGCACTGCGTCGTCATTGGTCTCATTGTAATGACGCCAACCGGCGGCAATCCGCACGTCGGGATAAGGCTTGAGACGAGCCATCAGCAGTTCGGCGTTGCGCTGTGCATAGACCGCGGTCCAGCGCACCAATTGCGGATTGGCATCGATGGCGGCAACCACCGACTGGAAAGTCGGCGGCTTGCCCATGGTGTCGAACCGGCCGGCGACCTCGCCGAATTTGGCCATGGGATCGCCCATCAGCACCGCAAGCTCGCGTCTTGCGCTCGCCAGTGTCGCCTTGAAGCGCTCGCGGTCGGCTTTCACCAAGGCGGAGGCGACTTCGGCACGGCCGGTTTCGGCTGGCGAGGAGGCGCCGGCCTCGACGCGGCGACGCAGGAGCGGCGTCAGCTTGTCGATCGCCGCAATCTGCTCGTCGAGGATCTGGATGCGCCGCTGCGCGCCGAGCACGCTTAGGAAGGCGATCGCGGTCTCGGACAAAACCTCCAGCCTGATCGCCTTGCGCTGGATTGCGGCGACCTCGATGCCGGCCGCACCTGCGGCAATCCGGGCATCGCGCTTGCCGAACAGCTCGAAGGCCTGGCTGATCTGGAGTGTCGTCTCGGCCGATTTGGTACCGCGATAGATGCCGGAGCCGAACGAATTGTCCTGCTCATAAGACAGTTCCGGGTTGAGGAGGGCACCCGCCTGGATGCGCTGGCCGGTGGCGATGCCGACATCGCGTTCCGCCGCCGTCAGGCGCGGGCTCGCGGCCAGCGCGCGCGTGAGCGCGGCGCGCATCGTCAGGCTCTGGGCGTGTGAGTGCTGCGTCAGCCAGGGGCTAACGACAATCGCAATCGCGCATATCAGGCGCGCGGCCGTTGGTCTGCAAGACATCAAGGTGACCCGTGAACAAGAGCATCAAAGGCGCGCGCGGCGCCCGGCTGGTCAGTTCAGGTCAGGGATTTGGGGGGTGGGGAGTCCATGTCGAGCGCAATGCCGACGAGCGCAGGCGCGGGCTGTGAGACCTGCGCGGTCACGACATCGGCTGCGGCTTCGGACTGCAGCGGTTGCGCAACGGCGACAGAGAAGCAGCCGTGGCAGTGATGGCCGCCGATGGCCTTGTGATCACTATCGCCGGCCGGGCCATGATCGAGCACGGAGGCGATCTCGGGGCCGCCGGCCGGGCTGGTGACATCGATATCGTGCGCGCCATGGACTACGCCCGCCAGCAGGTACATCACCGCGACGAACACAGCCAAAAGCCCGCGCCAATTGCGCGAGGTGCTGGATCGATCGGCTCTGTTGATGGCGGTCACGGTCGCTGGGTTCCCCGGTCCGGCTGCCGTACCATGGCGGCAGCAATCATGTCGACCCGCAACATTGTTACGTGTGGGGAACCCGATGTCGCATGGGGTTCGACCCACAACGAGGCCTCGCGGGCGCGTGGCAGCTAATTTCGTTGACCCAGATCAAGGATGGACAGGGCTTCGGCCACTGGAATCGCCAGCGTGCCGATGATTTGGCGTTTGGGGGCAACTGCTATTACCACTGCCATGCACCGCGCGAGCCGCTTCAGCTCTATTCCCAGCGCAACTGGCGGCATCGCACGATTGGCATGCGCGCGGGTTCGTGGCGCCGGAAGAGATCTAGCGAACATGGTGTCGCGGGCAGGGCTGACGCTCGCGATGATCGACGAGCCTGCTCGCCGGCTCGATGTCGCGGCTCAGATCAAATTGCTCGATCTGGCGGCCGAAGAGTTGCACGACGAGAACCTTGGCTTTCATCTGGCGCAGGACTTCGATCTCCGCGAGATCGGCCTGTTGTACTACGTCATGGCGTCGTCGGAAAATCTTGCCGAGGCACTTCGCAATGCCGCGCGCTACAGCATGTTGAACAACGAAGGCGTTCATCTCTCCGTTGATCTTGAACGCGGAACCGCGATTGCGCTTCACTATCTGGACGTCGAGCGCGAGTCCG
>JAEWHT010000001.1 GCA_023387695.1 Pseudomonadota bacterium
CCTCCAGGCTGAGCTCATCGCGCAGATGCCGGATCAGGGCCGGCACGCCATGGGCCTTCATCGCGGGCAGCAACGGATCGAGGTTTCTGGCGGCCAGCCGCTCGACCTCATCGAGGGCACCCGCGCCCAGCATCGCGTCGAAACGCGCGTCGATGCGGGCATAAAGCTCGTCGCGTTCGGGCGCGAGAAATACCGCCCGATAGCTGTCCTTGGGCAAGAGCGGCGGCTGGCCCTCATGATGCCAGTCTAGCAGCGAACGCCCGGTCGCCTCGACCACCTCGAGTGCGCGCGCAATCCTCGTGCGGTCACGCAAGTTCAATCGCTCGGCCGCACGCGGATCACGATGCGCGAGTTCCGCATGCAGTGCCTCGACGCCATTCCGCTCCAGCCGTGCGCGCACGTTTTCGCGTATCTCCGCCGGGATGGCGGGCACCACGGAAAGACCTGCCGTCAGCGCCTTGAAATACAGCCCGGTGCCGCCGATGAAGATCGGCAGCCGGCCCTCGGCCCGCGCCTCCTCCAGCATCTTCGCCGCATCGCTCACCCAGGCGCCCGCCGAGAAATTCACGGCCGCGTCGACATGGCCGTAAAGGCGATGCGGCGCACGCGCCTCCTCATCCTGCGTGGGACGCGCGGTGATGACGCGGAGGTCGCGATAGACCTGCATGGAATCGGCATTGATGACCACGCCGCCCGCGCTGAGGGCAAGCTCCAGCGCTAGCGCCGACTTGCCGCTGGCGGTCGGGCCTGCGATAAGCACGGCCTTGCTCGAATGCCTCTCGCTCACGAAAACCTCAAATGTCCCTCGTCGCCACGCTGATCTGCAACCCCAACAATCCCGCGCTCGACTCTACCATCGTCGACGGCGCCCGCGCGGTGCTGCCGCAAGCAGCCCCCGCGCACTGGCTGTTCGACGGGGTTGCGGTCGACATTCCCTTCGGCGCCGACAGTAACCTCGAAGCCGACCGTCACGCCATCGAAGTGCGGCTGCGCGAGCTTCGCGGCGACCTGCCCATCGACACCGTGGTGCAGCCTGTTGGCTTCAGGCGCAAGAAGCTTTTTCTCGCCGACATGGATTCCACCATGATCGGCCAGGAATGCATCGACGAGCTCGCCGATCTCGTCGGCTTGAAGGCCCATGTCGCCGCCATCACCGAACGCGCGATGCGCGGCGAGATCGAGTTCGAGCCGGCGCTGCGCGAGCGCGTCGCGCTGCTGAAGGACCTTCCCGCCGACGTCGTCGACGAAGTGCTCGCCAAGCGGATCACGCTGACCCCAGGCGGCCGCGAGCTGGTGGCGACCATGCGCAAGCACGGCGCCTATACCTGCCTCGTCTCCGGCGGCTTCACATTGTTCACCGGCGCGGTCGCCGCCAAGATCGGTTTCCAGGAAAACCGCGCCAACGAGCTCGTCGTGCGCGACGGCAAGTTCACCGGCGAGGTGAAAGAGCCGATTTTAGGCCGCGCCGCCAAGCTCGCAACGCTGGTGGATCTGATGGAATCGTTCGATCTCGACGACATCGATTCGATCGTCGTTGGTGACGGCGCCAATGACCTGGCGATGATCCAGGCGGCCGGGCTCGGCGTAGCCTATCACGCCAAGCCGGCGGTGGCGGCCGCTGCGGCCGCGCGGATCGACCATGGCGATCTCACTGCGCTGCTGTATGCGCAGGGGTATCGGCGCGACGAGTTCGTCGAGGGGTAGTACCAACCCCAACGTCATGCCCGGGCTTGTCCCGGGCATCCACGCGTGGGCATATCCACGCGGCAAAGACGTGGATGGCCGGGACAAGCCCGGCCATGACGTAACCTTAGAGCAGTCGCACCCTACTGCACGCTCAGCGCCACGAACCGCAACTCGCCGTCGCCGTTCGACACCAGCAGCAACACGGACTTCTTGCCGTCCTTCTTGAGCTGATCGATCCGCTTCTGGATGTCGGCCCCGCTCGAGACCGCTTCCTGCGCGACTTCGACAATGACGTCGCCAGCGGAGAGCCGCTTTTCGGCGGCATCCGAGTTGGCGTCGACATTGGTGACGACCACGCCCTTGACGGTGTCCTTGATCTTGTAGCGCGTGCGCAGATCCTTGTTCAGCACGGCAAGATCGAGGCCGAGCGCCTTCTGCGTCACCGGCTTCTCCGGCGCCGGTTCGTCGGTCTTAACCGCGGCCTGCACCTTGTCCGGATCCTGCAGGCGGCCGAGCGTGACTTTCTTGGTCTGCTCCTCGCCCTTGCGGATGATGACGACGTCGACTTCCTTGCCGACCGCTGTGTCGGCGACGACGCGGGACAGATCCTTGGGATCCTTGACGTCCTTGCCGTCGAACTTGACGACCACGTCGCCCGGCTCGATGCCGGCAGGCTTGGCCGGGCCCTTGTCGTCGATGCCGGCCACCAGCGCGCCGCGTGCCGGCTTGATGTTGAGGCTCTCGGCGATCTCGTCCGTGACGGTCTGGATGCGCACACCGAGCCAGCCGCGACGCAACTCGCCGAACTGGCGGAGCTGGTCGACAACACCCGCGACCGTCTTCGACGGCACGGCGAAGCCGATGCCGATCGAGCCACCGGAGGGCGAGATGATCAGCGTGTTGACGCCGATGACGTCGCCTTCGAGGTTGAACAGCGGGCCGCCGGAATTGCCGCGATTGATGGCGGCGTCGGTCTGGATGTAGCTGTCATAGGGGCCTGAGGAGATGTCGCGGTTCTTGGCCGAGACGATGCCCGCGGTCACCGTGCCACCGAGGCTGAAGGGGTTGCCGATCGCGACCACCCAATCGCCGAGACGCAGCTTGTCGGAGTCGCCGAACTTCACCGAGATCAGCGGCTTCGGCGGCTTGAATTTCAGGACGGCGAGATCTGTCTTCTTGTCGACGCCAACGAGGTCGGCCTTGATCTTGGTGCCGTCGTTGAGGATGACGTTGATCTCGTCGGCATCGGCGATGACGTGATTGTTGGTGACGACGATGCCGGAGGTGTCGATGATGAAGCCTGACCCGAGCGAGTTGGTCTTGCGCGGCGGGCCGTTGTCGCCGCCCTTGCTGCCGCCACCAGGCCCTTTGCGGTTCTTGAAGAAGTCGTCGAAGAATTCCTCGAACGGCGAGCCGGGCGGCAATTGCGGCATGGTGTTGCTGCCGCCGCCCTTGGCCTCGACCGTCTGCGAGGTCGAGATGTTGACGACCGCGTCGATCACCTTCTCGGCGACGTCGGCGATGCCTTCCGGTCCGCGTGCATAAGCCGGCGAGCCGAACGCGCTGAAGGCACTGAGCGCGAGCGCGGCCAGCCCAATTCGCGCGCTGTGGCGCAAGCGGGTCGGGACAATGGTGGCAGCGATCATTGTTGTCTCCAGAGAAAAGGATTCGGCCTCAAGACTGCGCTCGAACGGGGGCACGGCGCAAGCACGGAGCTTAACGGGCCTCAAGAGCCCGACAATACGGCGAAAACCCGCCTCCCGCCTTCACTTTGGCGTTGGCGTCCAGGTTGACGCCAAGGTTAGCGCAACGACTAGATCGGGCGCCGCATCACCCAGATCAGGATCAGGCCGGCCACGGCCGATCCGATTCCGACCGCCCGCAGGATATTATCCGGCGTGGCGATGGCGCTCTTCATGGCCTTGCGCATCCAGTTCGGACTTGCTGCGAACATCAAGCCTTCGAGCACAAATAGGATGCCTAAGCCGATGAGGAAGTCGGCGAACGCAATGGACCTCATCGGATTGGAACCTCCCGTTGTGCTGTTCTTGTCTGGACGAAGGGCGGCCAAACCTGCCGCCCTTGTCTAGCTTACGGTTTCGCCGGCGTCTCGGCCGCCGTTTTGCCGGACGGGTTACCAAAATACCGGAAGAAGTCCGAGTCCGGCCGCAGCAGGTAACGGGTATCGTCCTTCCTCAGCCCGGTTTCGTAGGCCGTCATCGACCGGTAGAAGGCGAAGAAGTCAGCATCCTTGCCATAGGCTTCGGCAAAGAGACGGTTGCGCTCGGCGTCACCCACGCCGCGCGTCTGCTCGGCCAGCGAGTTCGCTTCGGCAATGATCACCGTCACGTCGCGGTCAGCCTTTGACCTGATCTCCTGCGCCTTCTGGCCGCCCTGCGCACGGAATTCAGCCGCTTCGCGCTGGCGCTCGGACTTCATCCGATCGTACACCGCCTGGCTATTCTGCTCCGGCAGATCGGCGCGCCGAATACGGACGTCGACGACCTCGATGCCGTAACCGCCGGCCTCACGGTCGAGCTGCTCACGGATGCGCCCCATCAGCTTTTCGCGTTCGTCACGCACCACGGTGATGAACGTGACTTCGCCGAGCACGCGGCGCAGGGCCGCGTTCAAGAGCGAGGTCAACTGGAGGTTCGCCGCCTGGATCGAGCCGACGCTCTGATAGAAGCGCAGCGCATCCTTGATGCGATAACGCGCAAAGGCGTCGACCACGAGCCGCTTCTGGTCGGAGGCGATGACTTCCTGCGACGGGTTCTCGAGGTCGAGGATCCGCTTGTCGACGTTGATCACGGAGTTCCAGGGCGCCTTGAAGTGCAGCCCGGGGTCGGTGACCACGTCCACCGGCGCGCCGAATTGCAGCACGATGGTCTGCTCGGTCTGCTGCACCGTGAACAACGACATGTAGGCGACGATCACGACCAGAAGCGCCGCAAGCAGCGCGACAATGCCAGTAACGGGGGACCTCATCGGGTACCTCCGCTCGGCAGCTGGCCCGTCGTCATCGGCCTCTTGGTCGACAATTCATTGAGCGGCAAATAGGGCACGACGCCCTGGCCCGAGGAGCCTCCGTCGTAGATCAGCTTGTCCGAGCCGCCGAGCACGCGCTCCATCGTCTCCAGATAAATCCGTTCACGCGTCACGTCAGGCGCCTTCTTGTATTCCTCGTACACTTTCAGGAAGCGCGCACTCTGGCCCTTGGCCTCGGCGACCGCCTGCTCCTTGTAGCCCTCGGCATCTTGCTGGATCTTGGCAGCACGACCGCGGGCTTCCGGCACGACCTTGTTGGCATAGGTCTGCGCTTCGTTTGACAGCTGCTCGAGATTGGCGCGAGCCGCCTGCACGTCGCGGAACGCATCGATCACCTGCGCCGGCGGATCGACCTTCTGCATCTGTACCTGAGTGATCTGGATGCCGGCACCATAGCCGTCGAGCGTCTTCTGCATCAGATCCTGCACGGTGGTCTCGGTCTGCGTCCGCGCGCCGGTCAGGATCGGCTGGATGTCCGAGCGGCCGATCACCTCGCGCATCGCGCTTTCGGCGACTGCCTTTACGGTGCCTTCGGGGTTCTGGATGTTGAACAGGAAGTTGCCGACACCGTTGGGCTTGATGCGCCACAGCACGGTGAAATCGACGTCGACGATGTTCTCGTCGCCCGTCAGCATCAGGCTTTCTTCCGGCACGTCACGGATCGAGCGGCCGCGGCGGGCCGGATCGTCGATCAGCGTCATGCCGATGGAAATGGTGGACACGCGCAGCGCCTTCGGC
>JAEWHT010000031.1 GCA_023387695.1 Pseudomonadota bacterium
CCGATCTGGCTTCATCACTACAACTGGCATCGCCCGCACGGTAGTCTGCAAGCCAAACCACCAATCAGCCGCCTCGGTCTCCCGGTGGACGACCTGTTGAGATTCCACAGCTAACCCACCCTACGGCTCCGCTTTCGCCGCCCTACTCCGCCGGCTTGTCGTCCCGGTGCACGGCGCGGTCGTCCTGCAAGGCCCGCCTTGCACGACGCTCGGCGACGCGGTCGATCATCTGGCTGATGAGGCCACGCGGCTTCTTCGGGGTCGTTGCGGCAGGTGCGCGGCGCACCGGCGGCGAAATCTTCTCAAAGGTGAACGCTGGCATCGTGTGTCCCCTCGCCGTTGAGATGAACCACTTGCTCGAACTTCCCTGTTATCCGGACGAAGCGCAACAGCTGCATCCACTACTCCACTCAATTCGAATGGAACATTTTCAAGCACAGTCCATGCCAGATGAGATGGCAATTGCGTCTACATTGCGGACTGATCTCCATGATCCTAAACTGCGCCATGTTCGAAGCTCACTTCCAGACATTCGAAGAGCCCGAGGCCGGCGTCGCGTTGACGGCACGGCTGGCAGCGCTCCGTGAAGAACTCGCCCGCCGCAAGCTGACCGGGTTCGTGATTCCGCGCGCCGATCAGCAGCAAAATGAATATGTCGCGCCGTCCGAAGAGCGGCTTGCCTGGCTGACCGGCTTTACTGGCTCGGCGGGGCTAGCGGTCGTGCTCACCCAGGAAGCCGCCCTGTTCGTCGATGGCCGCTACACGATCCAGGCAGCGAAGCAGGTCGATGCCAAGGCGTGGGCGGTGGAATCGCTGATCGATCCGCCACCGGAGAGCTGGGTCTCTGCGCATCTCAAAGCCGGTGATCGCCTAGGATTTGATCCGTGGCTGCACACTTTTACGGCAGCCGAGCGCCTCGCTTCGGCCTGCGCCAAGGCCGGCGCGGAGCTGGTGGCAGTGGACAGCAACCCGATCGACGCAGTCTGGCAGGACCGGCCGCAGCCGCCGGTCGCGCCAGTCGCGATCCATGGCGTGCAATATGCCGGCGTCGCCGAGGCCGAGAAGGTGGCGCAGATCAAGGGCGAGATCGATAAGTTAGGCGCCGACGCGCTGGTGCTGTCCGACAGCCATGCGGTGGCCTGGACTTTCAACATCCGCGGCGCCGACGTCGCTCATACGCCGTTGCCGCTCTCCTACGCGCTGGTGCCCAAAGTCGGCCGTCCTACCGTGTTCATCGACCACCGCAAGCTCTCCAACCTCACGCGTGACCATCTCGAGCAATCCGCCGACGTGCGCGAGCCCGATGCCCTGACGCCGACGCTGATGGCGCTCGCCAAGAGCGGCGCATCGATTGCGCTCGACAATGCCACCGCCGCCGACGCGCTGAGCCGTTTGATTTCAGGCGGTGGCGGCAAGCCGGTACGCGGCAGCGATCCGATCGCACTGCTGAAAGCCGTGAAGAACGCGACCGAAATCAAGGGCGCGCAGACGGCGCACCGGCGCGATGCGATCGCGCTGGCGCGCTTCCTCGCCTTCATCGATCGCGAGGCACCAAGTGGCAAGCTGACCGAGATCGACGCGGTCGAGGCGCTGGAGACCTTCCGCCGCGACACCGGCGCGTTGAAAGACGTGTCGTTTCCGACCATCTCGGGCACCGGTCCAAACGGCGCCATCGTGCACTACCGCGTCACCCGCAAGAGCAACCGACGCATCGCGCCCGGCGATCTCCTGCTGATCGATTCCGGCGCGCAATATGAAGACGGCACCACCGACGTCACCCGCACCATGGCCGTCGGCCAGCCGACCGACGAAATGCGCGATCGCTTCACCCGGGTGCTGCGCGGCCATATGGCGATCGCGCGCGCGATCTTCCCCGACGGCACCACGGGCGCGCAGCTCGACACGCTGGCGCGGCAATATCTCTGGGCCGCCGGTGTTGATTTCGAGCACGGCACCGGTCACGGCGTCGGCAGCTATCTCAGCGTGCACGAAGGCCCGGCGCGGATCTCCAAGCTCGGCACCACGCCGTTGAAGCGCGGCATGATTCTCTCCAACGAGCCCGGCTACTACAAGACCGACGGCTTTGGCATCCGCATCGAAAACCTCGAACTGGTGGTCGCCGCCGACATCAAGGGCGCCGAGAAAGCGATGAACGCGTTCGAGACGCTGACGCTGGCGCCGATCGATCGTCGGCTCATCGACACGACGATGCTGAACCGCGACGAACTCGCCTGGCTCAACGCCTACCACGCGCGCGTCCGCGCTGAGGTGGGCCCGGCGCTGGATGAGGCCACGAAGGCCTGGCTCGATCAGGCCACGGCGGAGCTGAAGGCTTAGACGGCCCCCGCATAGCTCTACGCGGTCCGCGCAAGGCTCAACCGCCTTTGCCTGCGATCGCGGCCGGCTTGGCGCGTTCCTCGTCACGCTTCTCCGTAAAACGACGGCTTCCCGCACGCTGTTATGATAACGGTCCCGTAATTGGTATAGCCGCATTCCGAAACGCCGATTTCGGTCTTGTGCGAACGCGCTACAGTCCGTTTCGACTTCGAAAGACGGACACGCATGCACGGCATGATCAGCAAACCGCAGGACGCGGCGACGATGAACATCGCGACGTCGCGCATGGTGTTGCTGCTGCTCGTCGTCATGACCGGGATCGCGCCGATCTCGCTCTACATCCTGGTTCCGGCCCTGCCCGTGCTGGCGACAACGTTCGGCCGCGACATCTCGATCGCGCAGATGACGGTGTCGCTCTACATGGTCGGCATCGCGCTGTCGCAGATCATCATGGGGCCGCTGTCGGACAAGTTCGGTCGCCGCCCCGTGCTGCTCGGCGGTCTCGCGCTGATGGTCGCGGCGAGCGTCGCCTGCATCTTCGCCGAGACCCTGCCGCAACTGATCGCGGCGCGCTTCTTCCAGGCGCTCGGCGGCGCCTCCGGCATGGTGATCAGCCGCGCCATCATCCGCGACATCTATGAGCGCGACCGCGTCGCCTCCATGATCAGCCTCGTGGTCGCCGCCCTGATGATCGGCCAGATGGTCTCGCCGCTCACCGGCGGCCTGATCGAAACCGCGTTCGGCTGGCGCGCGATCTTCTACGCGGTCACGTTCGGCGCGGTTGCAGTCGCCGTCGGTATCGCGATTGCGCTGCCTGAGACGCGCCGTGACCGTGCCGTCGGCAGCGGCGGCTTTCGCAGCGACGTCGGCGTGCTGATCAAGAGTCGCGCCTTCATCGGCTATGTCATGTGCCAGGTGCTGGCGTCGCAGATCATCTTTACCTTCGCCGGCGGCGGTCCCTACATCGTGGTGACGCAGATGGGCCGGACCAGCGCCGAATATGGCGCCTGGTTCGCGACGACGGGATTTGCGTATTTGGTCGGCAATTTGCTCTGCGTGCGCTTCGCGCCGCGGCACTCGCTGGAGAAGCTGATCTGGTTTGGGCTCGGCCTGCAACTCTGCGGCAGCCTGTTCAACCTGCTCTGGAGTTTCACCGGCTGGAATGAAGCACCTGGCTGGCTGTTCGGCACGCAGATGATCGTGATGGTCGGCAATGCCTTTGTGATGGCGAACTCCGCCGCCGGCGCGATCAGCATCCGCCCCGAAGCCGCCGGCACCGCGTCTGGCGCCATGGGCTTCCTGCAGCAGGGGATCGGCGCGTTGATGTCGCAATTCGGCGCCTATCTCGGCGGCCACTCCGCAACGACGCTGCCGCTGACCTCGGCCGTCCTCGCGATCTCGCTGCTCTGCGCCTGCATGATGATCTTTGTCGTCCCCCGCCGCGAATTGGTGGTGAGCGAGGAATTGATCGAACAGGCGGAGGAGGAAGAAGTAGGAATGATGTGAGGAGGTCGTTCGCCCTCTCCCCGTCATTGCGAGCGTAGCGAAGCAATCCAGACTAACTCTGCAGTGACAGTCTGGATTGCTTCGTCGCAAGAGCTCCTCGCAATGACGAGGAGAGAGCTCACTCCCCGATCAGTTTCAGCCACTCGTCCTCGGTCAGCACCTTGACGCCATGCTTGTTGGCGTCCGCAAGCTTCGAGCCCGCGCCGGGACCGGCGACGACGAGATCGGTCTTCTTCGACACCGAGCCCGAGACCTTGGCCCCTAGCCGCTCGGCCGTTGCCTTGGCTTCGTCGCGCGTCATCTTTTCGAGCGAGCCCGTGAACACCACCGTCTTGCCGGCGACCGCCGAATTGCTCTTCGGCTTCTCGGCGTCGACGATCTCGACCTCCCTGGTAAGTCGCTCGACAATGCCGCGATTGTGGCTCTCGCCGAAATAGTCGGCGATGCTCTTGATCACGGTGTCGCCGATCTGGTCGAGCGCATCCATCTCCGCCACCGCCTCCTCGTCACCCTTGGCGACCTTGAGGCAGGCATCGTGGAAGGCATCCCAGGAGCCGTAGCCGCGCGCCAGCGCCAGCGCGGTGGTCTCGCCGACGTGACGCATGCCAAGCGCAAAGACGAAGCGCTCAAGCGCAATTCTCCGCCGGCTCTCGACGGCGGCGAATAGATTGCGCACCGAGGTCGCGCCGTAGCCCTCGATCTCCTCGAGCTTGAGCTTCGAATTGCGCTTCTCCAGCGTGAAGATGTCGGAGGGTTCCTTGACCCATCCCTCGTCGAAGAAATACTGGAGCTGCTTCTCGCCAAGGCCGTCGATGTCGAAGGCGCGCCGCGACACGAACAGCTTGAGGTGCTCGATCTTCTGATAAGGGCAGGCAAACTCGCCGGTGCAGCGCGCGCGAGATTCCTCTTCGCCGGCCGCCGTCTCGCCGCGCACGACATCGGTGTGCAGCGGACACGGACACTTCTTGGGGAAGTGAAATTCCTTGGCGCTCTTCGGCCGCTTATCGAGGACGACGTCGACGATCTGCGGAATCACGTCGCCGGCGCGTTGGACCACAACCGTGTCGCCGATCCGGATGTCGCGGCCCTCACGCAACACCTCGCCCTTGTTGCCGATGCCCTTGATGTAGTCCTCATTGTGCAGCGTGACGTTCTGCACGATCACGCCGCCGACGCCGATCGGCTCGAGCTTACCCACCGGCGTGAACGAGCCGGTGCGGCCGACCTGGATCTCGATGTCACGGAGCACCGTCAGGGCGCGCTCGGCGGGGAATTTGTGCGCGATGCCCCAGCGGGGCGTGCGCGAGACGAAGCCGAGCCGCTCCTGCCAATCGATGCGATCGACCTTGTAGACGACGCCGTCGATGTCGTAGTCGAGCTCGGCGCGCTCTTCCTCGATGCTCTGGTGAAACGCGATCAGCTCTTCAACCGAATGGCAGAGCTTGGTCAGCGGATTGGTCTTGAAGCCGCAGCGCTCGAACCAGTGGATCATGCCGCTCTGCGTCGCCTCCGGCATCGCGCTCATCTCGCCCCAGGCGTAGGCGAAGAAGCCTAGGGGACGCGAGGCGGTGATGGTCGGATCCTTTTGCCGCAATGAGCCTGCGGCGGAATTGCGCGGATTGGCGAACGGCGCCTCGCCCGCTTCAACCTGCTTCTTGTTGAGTGCGAGGAACGCCTTCTTGGTCATATAGACTTCGCCGCGCACCTCGCAGACGTCGGGGACGTTGCGTCCCTTGAGCTTCTGCGGGACATCTTCGAGCGTGCGGATATTGGCGGTGACGTCTTCACCGACCGCGCCATCGCCGCGCGTGGCCGCGGTGACGAGTTCGCCGCCCTCGTAGCGCAGCGACATCGACAGGCCGTCAATCTTCGGCTCAGCGGAAAAATCGACCTTGTCGTCGTCGAGCTTGAGGAAGCGCACAATACGGCCGACGAAGTCGCGCACGTCCTCTTCAGCAAAGGCATTGTCGAGCGACAACATCGGAACAGAATGCTGGACCTTCCTAAAGCGCCCGGATGGCGCCGCGCCGACCTTTTGTGAGGGCGAATCCCCACTGACGAATTCTGGAAAGCGTTTTTCGATCGCATCGAAGCGATGGCGCAGCGCGTCGTATTCGGCGTCGGTCACCGTTGGCGCGTCGTCCTGGTAATAGCGCTCGTTGTGTCCCTCGATTTCGAGCGATAGCCGCATGTGCTCGACCTTGGCCTGCGCCTTGGTGAGATCGGCGACGTCACGAAGCGGTTTGGATTTTGCTGCTCTTGCCATGGTGCTTGGATACGACGGAGCGGGCGGGAGGGTAAAGGCAGGTAAAGGTCTTGTGCCCCGGACGCAGCGCAGCGCTTCTTCAGCGGTGCGCTGTAGAGCCGGGGTCCATACGGCGGCAGGCTGGGTCCCGGCTCAGCGGAGCAGCGCTACGCGCTGCACCGCGTCCGGGACAAGTGGATCAAGCCGTCGCCGCCTTGAGCAACCGGTCGGCGGCCGCCCTCGCCTCGGCCGTGATTTCGGCGCCGGCGAGCATGCGGGCGATTTCCTCGCGGCGGTGGTCGGCGGCCAGCGCATTGACGCGGGTAGCGACGCGCTTGCCCTTGTCCAGCGCATCCTTGGAGATCAAGAGGTGCTGGTCGGCGCGGGCGGCGACCTGCGGGGCGTGGGTGACGGCCATCACCTGAACCTTGCCGGCCAACCGCGCCAGGCGACCGCCGATGGCGTCCGCCACCGCACCGCCGACGCCGGTGTCGATTTCGTCGAACACGAGCGTCGGTGCCGAGCCGCGGTCGGACAGCACGACCTTGAGCGCCAGGAGGAAGCGCGAGAGCTCACCGCCGGAGGCGACCTTCATCATCGGACCAGGCTTGGTGCCCGGATTGGTCTGCACCCAGAACTCGACGCGATCGAAGCCTTGCGGTCCGGGCGCGGCTTCGTCGGTCGTGACCTGGGTGATGAATTTGGCACGTTCGAGCTTGAGCGGCGCGAGTTCGGCGTTGACGGCCTTGTTGAGCTTCTCGGCCGATTTCTGCCGTGCTGCGGAGAGCTTCTTAGCCGCAGCCGCATAGCGCGCATCGGCCTCGATCGCGGCCTGCTCCAGCTTCTTCAGACGCGAGGCACCGGCATCGATCAGCACGACGTCGGCGGCGTATTTGGCCGCGAGCGCAGCGAGGCCATCGACCGGCGTCGAATATTTGCGCGAAGCGGCGCGCAACGCGAACAGCCGCTCCTCGATGCGTTCCAGTTCCGCCGGGTCGAAATCGGTGGCGGCGAGCGCCGCCTGGAGATGCTGATCGGCTTCCTCCAGCGCGTTGATCGCAATATCGATTGCCTTCACGGCGGGCTCGACCAGCGCCGGCGAATTGACGCCGCGGCGCTCCAGCCGACGCACGGCGGCGGACAGTGCGGCAACCGGCGAATTGTGCCCGCCGACGACCTCCTGCGCCTCGCGCAGATCGGAGGCGATCTTCTCGCCCTGCATCTTCGTGGTGCGGCGGTTGGCCTGCGAGGTTTCCTCACCATCCTTCGGTGCAAGCTGCTGCAGCTCGCCCGAGGCATGGCGCAGATAGTCGGCCTCACGCGCGGCGCGCTCCATGCCGGCGCGATGCTCTTCCAGCTCGGTGTTGGCGGACCGGCGCGACTCCCAGAGGGCCTCGACGGCTGCGACATCTTTCTCGAGGCCTGAGAACGCATCGAGCAGGCGGCGATGGGTGGCGGCATCGACCAGCGCGCGCTCGTCATGCTGTCCGTGGATCTCGACCAGCGCGGCGCCGACCGCCTTCAGCGTCTGCACGCTGATCGCCTGGTCGTTGATGAACGCGCGGGTGCGGCCATCGGCGAGCTGGACCCGGCGCAGGATCATTTCACCGGTATCGTCGAGCCCGTTCTCGGCCAGGATTTTCGTCGCGGGGTGATTCTTCGGGATATCGAAGACGGCAGTGACCTGCCCCTGCTCCGCGCCGTGGCGCACGAGGCCGGCGTCGCCGCGGCCGCCGAGCGCCAGCGCAAAGGCATCGAGCAAGATGGATTTGCCCGCACCGGTCTCGCCGGTCAAAACCGCAAGTCCGGTGGCGAATTCGATATCGAGCCGTTCGATCAGGACGATGTCACGGATCGACAGACGCGCCAGCATGGAACCAGATTTCCTAGCCGAGACCTACAGGCCTATCTTCTTGAAGGTCTGGCTGATCCAGGACCCCTGATTCTCGCTCGGCTCGAGACCGCCGGATTTTACAAGATTATAGGCGTCCTTGTACCAGCGGCTGTCAGGAAAATTGTGGCCGAGCACCGCGGCGGCGGTCTGGGCTTCCCCGACGATGCCGATCGCCATGTAGGACTCGGTGAGGCGGTAGAGCGCTTCCTCGACGTGACGGGTGGTCTGGTACTGCGTCACCACGGCCTTGTAGCGGTTGATCGCGGCCGTGTAGTCGCGCTTCTGCATGTAATAGCGGCCGACGGACATTTCCTTGCCAGCGAGCTGGTCGCGGGCGCCTTCGATCTTGGACTTGGCGGAAGTCGCGTATTCGGACGTCGGATATTTGCGCACCACCTCTTCGAGCGAGGCGATCGCCTTCTCGGTGCGGGCCTGGTCGCGGCTGATGTCCGGGATCTGGTCGTAATGCGAGGCGGCAATCAGGTACTGCGCGTAAGCCGCGTCCGGGCTGCCGGGATGCAGGGTGACATAGCGGGTCGCAGCGCCGATGCAGCTGTCATAGTCGCCGCCCTGGTAGGACGCGTAGGCCGACATCAGCAGCGATTTGCGCGCCCAGTCGGAATAAGGATGCTGGCGGTCGACCTCTTCGAACTTCTTGTTCGCCGCCTTCATGTCCTTCTTTTCGTTCATGAGGTACAGGCCCTCATTGTAGATCTTGTCGGCAGGCTCCTCGACGAAAGTGTCGTCCTTGTTGGTGAACTTGTCCCAGAGCGATCCGGTGCCGCAGCCGGCCAGCGGCAACGCCATCAGGAACAGGGTCGCCGCCTGAAGCAGCCGACGGGTCCCGATCGGAGCCTTTCGAGAAACCAACAGATATCCGCGCGTCATACGCTGTGCCGACATGAATTTAAGACCTGACGCCCTGTGATGCGGTGCCCGCCAGCCCATGATCCCCGTCACGGGCGCGAAATGTGACCGTGGTGCCTGCCATGCGACCACGTCGGTGTAACCGAAAATCGATTGTTAACCTACCGGATAGGCACGCAATCCGCCCGGATTAAGGCGAAATCGCCGCAATCCTAGTCGATCATGGTTACCAGAAGTTTCCCGGAGAAAGAGCCGCTTGGACACCTGCAGCAAGCAGGATGTCAGGACACGTCCGGCCCGTAGGCCGCCGCGATCCGGCCACCAACGATACCGCTGCCAACCTCGACGACGGGACGCATGGTGCGACGGGCCGCCACCTCGCCCTCGACCACCCGCCAGGCGGTGCGGTCGGCGAGCAGGGCAGTCAGAACGGCATGATTGAGCTTGTGGCCGCCACGCACCGAGCGATAGGCGCCGAGCAGCGGCAGGCCGGCCAGCGCGAGATCGCCGATCACGTCCAGCACCTTGTGGCGGGCGCATTCGTCGGCGTAACGCAGGCCTTCGGGATTGAGCAGGCGCTCTTCGTCGAACACGACGGTGTTGTCGAAGGACGCACCGCGACCGTAGCCCGCAGCCCAGAGCCGCGCCTGATCGCACATCAGACCGAAGGTACGGGCACGTGCGACTTCGCGACGGAAGCGCTCCGGAGCGAGCTCCAGCGAATAGGTTTGCCGACCGATCACGGGATTCGCGAAGTCGATCTCGACCTGGGCGCGGAAACCATCGGCATAGGGCCGGAACTCGCCGAAGGAGTCGCCGATCGCGACGGATACCGGCTTCAAAACCTGGATGAAGCGACGTTGCGCCGACTGGTTGACGATCCCGGCCTGGTCAATCGCAGCGACGAAGGCCGCAGCGCTGCCGTCCATGATCGGCACTTCCGCGCCGTCGATTTCGATCGTGGCGTTGTCTACGCCCATTCCGCGCAGGGCCGCCAACACGTGCTCGGCAGTGGAGACGAGCGGTCCTTCACTATCGCCCAACACGGTCGCAAGATCGGTCGCAACCACTTGCTCGGCAGTCGCCTGGACTTCGCGATCGCTTCCCTCGAGTCCGGTGCGGACAAAAATAAAACCTGCATCGACAGGTGCAGGTCCAAGCGTGAGGGTAACGGGAAGACCGGAATGAACGCCGACGCCGGCCACGGTGGCTTGCGCACGAAGCGTTGTTTGCCGGCTAAATTTCATCAGGAACCCGCCCCACTACGACCCACTGCGACTTATACTAGACCCGACTGATCGATCGAGATCGACCGTCCGAATCTCCGTATCCCCAAGTCACGGCAAACCATAGTCACTGCCTCAAACAGCGCCAACTCACGCTTTTTTACCGATTGTTACCCCAAACCTGCCGCATTCGCGCCAAGGCTTAACCAAATTGCGCCTCGGTTTGGGGCCGTTACCGGCAGCTTTACTGAAGCATTGAACAGGTAATTAATGATTTAAAATCAGTTGCTTGAACGCGCAATCCGGATATGCACGGGGACAAAGAAAAGGTCCCGGCGAGATGCTCGCCGGGACCTTTTTACGTCCGCCTTATTGTAACAATCCTCAGGTCGCCTGCCGCCGCAGGAAGGCCGGGATATCAAGATGGTCGTCTCCCTGTGGCGCCGGCGCAACAGGTGCCGGGCGGCCATGGGCGTCGAGACCCTGCGGCGCGGGCCGGCGGGCATATTCCGACACCGGCTCGCTGGCAGCGATCTGCTGCTGCACCGTCCGCTGCGGCTTGCGATCGGGAAGCGCCGGCATGGCGGGACCGGTGGTACGGGCGGCGATCGGCGCCTCCGTCTCCTCGTCGCGACGGCCGAGGCCGACATTGGCGAGGCGCTGAAGCAGCGACAGGCGGGTCTTCTGGGGCGTCTCTTCTTCGACTTCGCCACGGGCCTGACGAAGCTCGGCCTGGGCCGGCATCGGCAATTCCTCGAGGCGCGGCATCCGGGGCGCGCGAACCGGCGCACGCTCGGCCTGCGGCGGGATGAAGGTTTCCGGCGTCATCGGCTCATGCATGGCGACCGGCGCCTGCTCGGGCTCCGGAAACAGCGTGGGCTTCTGCGCGATCGGACGCACGGTAACGTCGCCATAGGTCTGCGGCGCGGGCGCCTGCGGGACTTCCGCAACCGCAGCGGCGATGGCGGCGAGCGCAGCACGCTCGACATTGGGACGCGGAGCAACGGGCGCGGCAGCCACGGGGGCAGCAGCCGGGATCTGCGATTCCAGCTTCTGAGCGCGCTCAGCGAGGCGCTGGTTGTCAGCGCGCAGACGCGCGGTCAGATCAGCAAGACGGCTTTCGGCAGCAGCAGCCGGAGCGGCCGGCACCTGCTGAACCTGCTGCGGCGCGGCGTTCACAACGGGCGCGCTCGCACCCTGGCTGTTGCGGGCGATCGCGGCCTGCTCGATGCCGGTGGCAACGACCGAGACGCGGATCAGGCCATCGAGCGCTTCGTCGAAGGTGGCGCCGACGATGATGTTGGCGTCCTGGTCGACTTCCTCGCGGATGCGGGTCGCGGCTTCGTCGACTTCGAACAGGGTCAGGTCCTTGCCGCCGGTGATCGAGTTCAGCAGGCCCTTGGCGCCCTTCATCGAGCTATCGTCGATCAGCGGGTTGGCGATCGCGGCTTCCGCGGCGGTCAGCGCGCGCTTGTCGCCGGAGGCTTCGCCCGTGCCCATCATCGCCTTGCCCATCTCGCGCATCACGGCGCGGACGTCGGCGAAGTCGAGGTTGATCAGGCCTTCCTTGACCATCAGGTCGGTGATGCAGGCGACGCCCGAGTAGAGCACCTGGTCGGCCATCGCGAAGGCGTCGGCGAAGGTGGTCTTCTCGTTGGCAACCCGGAACAGGTTCTGGTTCGGGATGATCAGCAGCGTGTCGACCACCTTGTGAAGCTCGTTGATGCCGGCTTCGGCGGTGCGCATGCGGCGGCCACCCTCGAAGTGGAACAGCTTGGTGACCACACCAACGGTGAGGATGCCCATGTCGCGCGCGGTCTTGGCGATGACCGGGGCCGCGCCGGTGCCGGTGCCGCCGCCCATGCCGGCGGTGACGAACACCATGTTGGCGCCCGAGAGATGATCGCGCAACTCGTCGATGACTTCTTCAGCAGCGGCTGCGCCGACGTTCGGCTGCGAACCTGCGCCGAGGCCCTGCGTCACCGCGGTGCCCATCTGCACGATGCGCTGCGCCTTCGACATCGTCAGCGCCTGCGCGTCGGTGTTGGCGACCACGAAGTCGACGCCCTGGAGGCCCGCCGTGATCATGTTGTTGACCGCGTTGCCACCGGCGCCGCCGACGCCGAACACGGTGATGCGGGGCTTCAACTCGTGAATATCAGGAACGTTGATGCTGATGGTCATGTTTGCCTCTCGATCACGCGCGCGTGGGTTCGCCCCAGCCTGCGGCCGCGGGAGTTGGTGAAAATCGACATTTGCGGAAAGCGGTCATCAAAAGCCCTCGCGTAGCCATCGTCCGACCTTTCCGAAATAACCGCCCGTCCCTGTCTTGACCTGCTGCCGCGTATGCCGCGGTTCGACATGCTCGTGGTGAACATATTGCGGGTAGACGAGAAGACCGGCCGGCACCGCGAACGCGGCGTTCTTCGCCTCGTTGGGCAGCCGACCAAAACCGAGCGGACGTCCGACCCGAACGGGCCGGCCGAGAATCTGGGTGCCGAGCTCGACGAGGCCGGTGAGCTGAGAGGCGCCGCCCGAGAGCACGACACGGCCCTTGGGCTCTGCCGCGAAGGGCGAATCCTTCAGCTTGTCCCGAACCATTTCGAAGACTTCCTCGGCACGATGCTTGACGATGTTGGCGATGGTGGCGCGCGAAACGATCTGCGGCAGGTCCTGGTCGTCACCGGCTGTCGGTACAGACATCAGCTCACGCGAGTCCGATCCGCCGGTGATGACGGTGCCGTATAACGTCTTGATTCGCTCGGCATCGGCAATGGTCGCCGAGAGTCCGCGTGCGAGATCCATCGTGATGTGTTGCCCGCCGACCGCAAATCCGGCCGCGTGCACGAAGCGACCGCCGGAATAGACCGCGATGGTGGTGGTGCCCGCGCCCATCTCGACCACGGCAGCGCCAAGATCGGCTTCATCGTCGGTCAGCACCGACAGGCCCGCCACATAGGGGCTCGCCGCCATGGCTTCGACGTTGAGATGGCAGCGTTCCACCGCCAGCATCAGGTTCCGCGCCACCGTGGCGTCGCAGGTGACGACGTTCATGTCGACGCCGAATTGATGCGCGACCATGCCGCGGGGATCGCGGATGCCTTTGACCCCGTCGAGCGTGTAGCCGACCGGCAGCGCGTGCAGCACGGTGCGGCCCTCGCCGGTGGCGTGACGCATGCCGGTGGAGGTGACGCGGCTGACATCGGCCGGCGTCACGGCGCCGCCGCGGATATCGGCTGCGGCTTCGACCAATTGGCCTGCAAGACGACCGCCGGAGACCGACAGCAAAACGGACTCGACGCGTACTTTCGCCATTTTTTCGGCAAGCCCGACGGCCTGGCGCACCGCCTGCTCGCACTCGCCGAGATCGACCACCGCGCCGGCCTTCATGCCGCGCGACTGGATCTGACTGTAACCGATCAGTTCCACCGCATGGGTGCGACCGCGCAAGGCTTCGCTCGGCGCCGACGGCTTCAGCCGCGCGATCATGCAGGCGATCTTGCTGGTGCCGATGTCGAGGCAGGCCACGAGCCCGCCGCGCTTGTGCGGCATCGGGCGTGTCTTCGGCGTCTGGGTGCGATCAAGACCGGTCATGCGGCGTCCCCGGCCTTCTTTTTCTTCTTGTCCTTGAAGAGATCGTCGCGCGCCTTGGCGGCGTCGTCGGACAGCTGCACCACCAGACGGTCGGGCAGGCGCATGTCGATCGCGACGATGTCCTTCGAGAACAACTTTTCGTCCTTGTCGAGCTTGGAGAGCGCGGCAAGTGCGTTGCCGACGTCCTGCTCGGGCAGGCGGATGTCGAGGCCGTCCTTCAGCCTCAGATTCCAGCGACGCTCGCCGACATAGATCGCGGCCTTCGTCACCGAATTCACCTGCGGATAGCGCGCCAGCAGCGCGAGGAAATCACGGGCCTGCGTATCAGCGCCCTTGCCGACCACGAGCGGCAGCGACAGGAACCGGCGCGAGACATAGGGTTCGAGCAGCGCGCCGTCGTCGGCGATAACGGAAAGCCGACCGGCCTCCTGCCACAGCGCAAACGCCTTGCGCTCGGTGATCTCGATCATGAGCTGGCCCGGATAGAGCTTCAGCACGGTCGCGTCCGCAATCCAGGGATTGGCCTTGAGCTTGTCGCGGACGTCGTCGGCATCGAGGAACAGCAGCGACGAACGGCCGCTGACACCGCCAACCGCAAGGATCTCGTCCTGGCTGAGCTGCTTGCGGCCATTGATGACGACGGAGGTGATGCGGAAGCCGGCCGAGTTGGCCATGGCGTTGCGCGCGTCGCTGACCGCGGTGATGAAATCCTGCAGATGTCCGCCCTTGACGATGCCGAGGCCGCAGCTGCCGATCAGCAGCAGCACGGTCATGCTGATCCCGACCCGGCGCGGCAGAAAGCGCTCGATCAGCGCGACCAGGCGCGGCGGCGGCTCGCGCTCGACGACGGCTTTGGCCTTGGTTTTCTGCTTGGGGGTCGCGCGCTTCTCGGCACGCTTGTGCGCGAACTTCTCTTGCACCCACTCGCGCAAAAGCACGACCGCTCCGATAGCGGCCGCCTTCAGGTCAGCTTGGGGCCTCAGCGATCTTACAACCGATCGGGTGAGGCTTCCTGCACCATCCATTGCACGAGCTCGTCAACAGTTTGCCCACGACACCGCGCGGGTCCTGGCGAACATGACGTCTCGGTCTTGCCGGGTCGGGTATTGGTCTTCGGCAGAAGAAACCGCTCCCCTTCAAAACGTTCGCCGGTCGGAAACTTCCCAAACGGTTCACGCGCCGGCAGCCAAAACGCCATATGCGCCGCCAGCGTTAACCTTCGGATGTCCTGGTAAACAAAAGGTAAAGTTCGTTAACGGGGGATGCTTTTTGCCCAGGTTAGTGAGGCAGTTCCGCAACGATCTCCGGCATTTTACCGGTTCCGGCCACCAAACCGGGCGTTTTGGCCGCCCCTGCCGTTAACCAATCCTAATTATTTCCGCACCCGCCGCTCGGCCAGTTCGATCAGGCCACGGAGGAAGTCCACGAATTCGATGCCCTCGGCCTTCAGCGCCTTGGGGTAGAGCGATGACTTGGTCAGCCCGGGCAGCGTGTTGGTTTCGAGATAAACCAGCCCCTTCGGCGAGACGATGAAGTCGGAGCGCGAATAGCCGGTGCAGGACATCGCGCGATGCGCCAGCATGGCCTGCTCCTTGAGCGCCGCGGTGATCTCAGCGGTGAATCGGCCCGGGCAGATCTCCTGGGTCGTCTTCAGAAGATATTTTGCCGCGTAATCGAAATTGCCTTCGCCCGGAATGATCTCGATCGGCGGCAACGAGATGATCGAGCCGTCAGTGCGCTCCAACACGCCGCAGGTCGCCTCGACGCCGGCGATGTAGGGCTCGATCACGTACTCCTCGTGCTTGGCCGCGTTGCGGACGGCGACGAGATCCTGCTTGGCGTTGACGAAGATCAGGCCATAGCTCGATCCATCGCGCGCCGGCTTTGCGATCAGCCTGCCGTACTCAGCGAAGGCTTCGTCGATGTTGTCCAACGCAATGTTTGCCGGCGGCGTCACGCCGCCGAGGGTGGCAAAGCGCTTGGCCGCGATCTTGTCGAAGGCGAGATGCGAGGAGGCCGAACCGGAGCCGGTGAACGGCACGCCGCGCGTCTCGCACATTACCTGCAATTCGCCGTTCTCCGCAGCTCCGCCGTGCAAGCTGAGCACGAGGACGCGGTCTTCGGCCTTGGCCTTGTCGAGCGCCTGCGCCAGCGGAATTCCGCGCGTACCCGGCTTGAACTCGTCTTCGAATGGACGGGTATGCTCGAGCAGTTGCTTGGACTGCACGACATGCACCTTGTCCTCGACATCCCACCACCAGAGATCGGCCTCGGGCAATGCTTGATGCAGCGCCTGGGCTGAAGCCACGGAAACCAGACGTTCGCGGTTGGAGCCGCCGAAGAGGATGGTGATGCGCATTTTTCCTCGCATTTCGTCATTCCGGGATGGTGCGCAAGCACCAGACCCGGAATCTCGAGATTCCGGGTTCGATGCTAGCGCATCGCCCCGGAATGACTGTTAAATGGGAATCCCAATCCGCTTGATTTCCCAGTGTAGCTCAATTCCGGAATTCGCCTTCACGCGATCGCGCACGGTCTCGCCCAGCGTCTCGATGTCGTGCGCGGAGGCATCGCCGGTGTTGATCAGAAAATTGCAGTGCATCTCGGACACTTGCGCGCCACCGACGCGAAAACCGCGGCAGCCGGCGGCATCCACCAGCTTCCAAGCGGAATGGCCGGGCGGATTCTTGAAGGTCGAGCCACCGGTCTTTTCGCGAATCGGCTGCGCGGTCTCGCGGTGGTTCTGCACCTCAGCCATCCGCGCGCGGATGGCCTCAGGATCCCGGATCTCGCCACGAAAGCGCGCCGACGTGAAGATGATGGAGGGATCGACGCCAGAGTTGCGGTAGACGAATTTCATGTCGGCGTTGGAGAAGACATGCTTCGTGCCATCGCGCCCGACACCGCGCGCCTCGATCAGAACGTCCTTGGTCTCACCACCATTGGCGCCCGCATTCATGCGCAGTGCGCCGCCGATCGTGCCGGGAATGCCGAAGTAAAATTCAAGCCCGCCGATATTGGCGGACGCCGCCACTTCCGCGACGCGCTTGTCCAGCGCAGCCGCACCGGCGGTGACAATGTCGCCATCCGCAGTGGCCTCGCCGAAAGCGCGCGGCGCCAGCCGGATCACCACGCCGGCAATGCCGCCATCACGCACGATGAGGTTGGAGCCGACACCGACAACGTAGACTGGGATATCGCCTGCGAGATGCGCGAGGAAATAAGCGAGATCATCTTCATCCGCCGGCGTGAACAACACCTGCGCGGGACCGCCCACACGAAACCAGGTGAGCTCGGCCAACGACTGGTTCGCAAGCAGCCGGCCGCGCAACTCCGGCATCGCCGCTTTGAGTGAGGGGGTGATGTCGGGGAAGCTCACAGCCCTACCCCAGCGCCTTCAATTGGTCTGGCAGCGCGTAGGCCCATTGCGTGATGTTGCCGGCGCCCAGGCACACGACGAGATCGCCCGATTTCGCAATCCCCTTGACGATACCTGGAAGTTCGGAGGCCGCCGGCAGCGGGATCACTTCGCGGTGGCCGTGCGCGCGCAGGCCGGCGACGAAATGGGCGCGGTCGATGCCGTCGATCGGGCTCTCGCCGGCGGCATAGACGTCGGCGACAACAACCGCATCGGCATCGTTGAAGCAGGTGCAGAATTCCTCGAACAGCGATTGCAGGCGAGTGTAGCGATGCGGCTGCACCACGGCGATGATCTTGCCGTTGGTGGATTCACGCGCGGCCTTCAGCACCGCCGCGATCTCGACCGGGTGATGGCCGTAATCGTCGATCACCGTGACCCCGTTCCACTCACCGGTCTTGGTGAAGCGGCGCTTGACGCCGCCGAAGCCCGCGATTGCCTTGCGGATCGCATCGTCGGAGACGCCGAGCTCGCGCGCGACCGCAATCGCAGCCGTCGCGTTGGACGCGTTATGGCGGCCCGGCATCGGCAACATGAGATCGGCGATCTCGTGCACGGCGCCAGTCTTGCGATCGTGGAACG
The DNA here is from genome assembly GCA_023387695.1 of Pseudomonadota bacterium. GTDB lineage: Bacteria > Pseudomonadota > Alphaproteobacteria > Rhizobiales > Xanthobacteraceae > Bradyrhizobium. The sequence continues at coordinate 17,670 of JAEWHT010000031.1, forward strand.
CGACCTTGAACTTCGAACCGCCGCCCATCGGGGTCAGGTCGAGCAGCCGCACATCGGCCTGCGGGTTCTGGCCGTAGGTGATGATGCGGCGATCCTCGATCTTGCCGACGATGGTCTGTACGACGGGATGATCAGTGCACATCACGGCAAAGCCGTAGAACGGCAAATTCTCGACGAAATGCCGGAACGCATCCTGCACGGCGTCAAACGTCTTGAAATGATCGAGATGCTCGGGATCGACATTGGTGACGATCGCGACATCGGTCGGCAGCTTCAAAAATGTGCCGTCGCTCTCGTCGGCTTCAACGACCATCCAGTCGCCGGCGCCGAGACGCGCGTTGGAACCATAGGCATTGATGATGCCGCCGTTGATCACGGTCGGATCGAGCCCGCCGGCATCGAGCAGCGTTGCGACCATCGTGGTCGTCGTGGTCTTGCCATGTGTGCCCGCGATGGCGACGCAGCTCTTCAGCCGCATCAATTCGGCCAGCATCTCGGCGCGGCGAACCACTGGAATGCGGCGCTCACGCGCCGCCATCAGTTCCGGATTGTCGCGCTTGATCGCGGTCGATACGACGACCACGTCGGCGCCGTCGACATTCTCGGCCTTGTGGCCGACCGAGACCTTCGCCCCCTTCTTGCGCAGGCGGTCGAGATTGTAATTGTCGGAGGCATCCGAGCCCTGCACGGCATAGCCGAGATTGACCAGCACCTCGGCGATGCCGCTCATGCCGATCCCGCCGATCCCGACGAAGTGGATGGGTCCGATCTCGCGCGGCAGTCTCATGGGCTCAATCCCGTCGTTCCCTCGTCATGCCCGGGCTCGTCCCGGGCATCCACGAATCTCTACCACTTCTTGCAAGACGTGGATGGCCGGGACAAGCCCGGCCATGACGGCAAAAATACGAAAATCGGTCCGTTTAGGCTCAGATTCCAGCGACTTTGACCACCAGATCGGCCAACCGCTCGGCCGCATCGAGCCGCCCTGCCCCTTTTGCCGCGGTAGCCATGGCACCCAGGCGTGCCGGCTCTGCGGCAAAGGCGGAGATCTCGGCGGCGAGACGGTCGGGGGTGAACTCGGTCTGCGGAATGCGGATCGCGCCATCGACCTTGGCCAGCACGCCGGCATTGGCGAACTGGTCCTGGTCGATCGCGCCCGGCAGCGGCACCAGGATCGAGGGCCGCCCGATCGCGGCAAGCTCAGCCACCGTGCCGGCGCCGGAGCGCGACACAATCAGATGGTTGGAGGCGAGCCGTGCCGGCAGATCCGTGAAAAACGGCGCGAGTTCGGCACTGATCTTGAGCCTGTCATAGACCGCGCGGACGCGGGTCATATCCTCGTCGCGCACCTGCTGGGTCAGAATGAGCCGGCCCCATAGCGCCGGCTCGAGCCGCTCGATCGCGCCAGGGACGATGTCGGCCATGATACGCGCGCCCTGGCTACCACCGACGACAAGCAGGCGGAGCGGGCCATTCGCCTCAGGAGCAACATAGGGCACGGCGGCAGCCGAAAGGACCGCCGGCCGCATCGGTGTACCAACCATCGTGGTCTTGCCAGAAAGCGCCGGATCGCGATCGAGCACGCCAGGCAATGACGTCGCGATGGCGCGGACGCGGCTCGACAGGAAGCGGTTGGCACGACCGAGCACAGCGTTGGCATCGTGGATGATGCCGGGCACGCCGGCGAATTTTGCCGCAACCAGCGGCGGCAGCGTCGGATAGCCGCCGAAGCCGATGACAGCTGCGGGCTTCAAGCGCTTGATCAGGCGGTAGGCGGCCAGCGTGCCGGTGGCGAGGGTGAGGCCGGCATAAGCGATCTGAAGCGGATTGCGCCCGCGCGCGGTCTCGCTCGCGACGACGTCGATCATGTCCTTGGTGAACAGCCCGCTGTAGCGCAGCGCGCGCTCATCGGTGACGAGACGCACGCGAAAGCCGCGCCGGATCAGTTCGACGCCGAGCGCCTCGGCCGGAAACAGATGGCCGCCGGTGCCGCCTGCGGCGAGAAGAATCAAGGGGGATGAGTCCATGGAAAGGCTATTTACAAGGTCTTTGCCGTCATTGCGAGCCGGCTACACCGTGCGCGTGCCCCGGGCGCAGTGCAACGCGCCGCACCTTGCGGCGTGGTGCGCTGCTGAACCGGGGCGCATTCCTTCCGGCAACATGGCCGCGGCATTCTGGGTCCCGGATCTGCGCTTCGCTTGTCCGAGACACGAGACCTGCTACGCGTAACTCCGCATCGCGTCGGCGTGGCCGCTGGCTTCGACTTCGGTGCGCGGCCGCAGCCGCGTCAGGGCCAGCATCATGCCGACGCCATAGGCGAGCGACACGATCGAGGAGCCGCCGTAGGAGATGAAAGGCAGCGTCATACCCTTGGCGGGGATGAGCTGAAGGTTCACCGACATGTTGATCGCAGCCTGCACGCCGAACAGGATCGCAAGGCCCGAAGCCGCGAAGCGCGAGAACATATCCTCGTTGGCATAGGCGCGCGACAGTGTGCGAATGACGACGAAAGCGAACAACATCAGCATCGCCAGGCACAGGATGATGCCGAACTCTTCGGCGGCAACCGCGAAGACGAAGTCGGTGTGACTGTCCGGCAGGCTGCGCTTGGCGATGCCCTCGCCCGGTCCGAGGCCGAACCAACCGCCGTTGTAGAAGGCCTCCATCGCGGTATCGACCTGGAAGGTGTCGCCCGAGGCAGGGTTCATGAAGCGCTTGATGCGGCCTGCGACGTGGGGAACGAAGAGATAGGCGCTGAACAGGCCGGCCGCGCCGAGGCCTGCGAGACCAAACACCCAGATCATGCGCATGCCCGCGATGAAGAACAGCGAGCCCCACACCATCAGGATCAGCATGGTCTGGCCGAAATCCGGCTCCATCACCAGCAGCGACACCAGCATCAACAGGAGCACCAGCGCCATCGAGGTCGCCGGCATTTCCGGCCGCTTGGTCGATTCCGCAAACAGCCAGGCGGCGATCACGACGAAGGACGGCTTTGCGATTTCGGAGGCCTGGATGTTGACGCCGATCAGCGTGATCCAGCGCCGCGAGCCCTTGACCTCCGGGCCGATCGCGAGCGTCACCACGATCAGGATGATGCTCACCGCGAAGATGATCAGCGCCGAGCGACGGATCGCGCGCGGCGACAGGAACGACACCCCGACCAGCACCAAAAACGAAGGCACCAGGAACATCACGTGGCGGTTGAAGAAGTGGAAGGGATCAAGCCCGATGCGGGTCGCAACCGGGGGGCTCGCCGCCAGCGACAGAATGACGCCGGTCAGCATCAACACCAGGATCGCGCCGAGCAGCGGCTTGTCGACGGTCCACCACCACTCGGTAAAGGGGGTGCGTTCTTCACGGGAGAGCATGGGCGGCCGCTTTCGGACAGAGGTCCGTCCATTGGTCGCCGAGGTTGGTTACCGGGGGGTTAATGGAATGGATGAAGTTGTGGAGAGTCTCGTGCCCCGGATGCAGCGCAGCGTCTCTTCGACGGTGCGCTGCAGAGCCGGGGCCCAGCGACTTTGGGTCCCGGCTCTGCGCAGCAGCGTTACACGCTGCAGCGCGTCCGGGACACGAGCCCTACTCGTAATTGATCGCGACATCTCCCGCGCGCTGATCGCGCTTGTAGACCTCGCCTGGCTCGGGAATGAAACCGACCCTGACCGCCCGCTCACTGCTCCAGGCGACCACGACCTCGGGATGCCCGCGCACGCTGACAAAGGTCGGCGTGCTCTCGGGCGAGAACGTCCGGCCGCGCGGCACGATGCTGGCTTGCGTGCTGTCGGGCACCGTCGCTCCGCACGACTTCCAGACCACGACGACCAGCTGACTGCCACTTGGGGAGGCGAACAATTTTTGACGTACGACGCGGCACGCACCGAACTGGTACATGACATTGTCGATCAGGACGACGCAGAGGAAACCGACGGGAATGGCGAGAGCGGCGATAATCCCGATCCAGCGTCGCCGCGACATCCTCACACCACCGGCTTCACGCCCGGCAGCGCCTGCACCAACTCGCGGAACTTTGTGCCGCGGATCTCGAAATTGCGGTACTGGTCAAACGACGCGCAGGCTGGTGACAGCAGCACGACCGCGTCGGTGAGGCCCGAGGCTTCGGCATCGCGTGCGGCGTGCTCGATCGCAACGTCCAGCGTCTGGCTGATCTCGTGGGCGACCGTGCCGAGCGTGCCGGAAAATTCCTGCGCGGCTTCGCCGATCAGATAGGCTTTGCGGATGCGCGGGAAGAAAGAGGTCAGGCCGGTGATGCCACCCGCCTTCGGCTTGCCGCCGGCGATCCAGAAAATGTCGGCGAAAGACGACAGCGCGTGTGCAGTCGCATCCGCGTTGGTGCCCTTGGAGTCGTTGACGAACAACACGTTGCCGCGGCGACCGACCTGCTCCATGCGATGCGCAAGACCGGGAAAGCTGCGCAAGCCGTTCTGCAGCACGTCGAGGCTGATGCCCATCGCAAGCGCGGCAGCGGCAGCACACGCCGCGTTCTGCGCATTGTGCTGGCCGCGCAGCGAACCGATGCCGCCGAGCGCGGCGATCTCGCTGCGCGCACCGCCCGACGTGCGCACGATGGTGCCGTGCTCGACATGAATGCCTGAAGCCAGCGGATTCTTGACGGAGATCCGCACCACGTTCTTGCCGGCGCGATCGAGCCGATCGGCAATGTCGCGGCAATAGCCGTCATCGACGCCGACGATCGAGGTGCCGCCCGTCTGCACGCCCGCGACAAGTCGCTCCTTCACCGCAGCGTAATGTTCGATCGTGCCGTGGCGGTCGATATGGTCCTCGCTGACATTGAGCAGGATGCCGACGGAGGGATCGAGCGATGGCGTGAGGTCGATCTGGTAGGACGACATCTCGATGACGTGGACGCGACCCATGCGCGGCGGCTCCAGCGACAGGATCGCGGTGCCGATATTGCCGCCCATCTGGGTGTCGTAGCCGGCGACTTTCGTCAGATGCGCGATCAGGGCCGTCGTGGTCGACTTGCCGTTGGTGCCGGTGATGGCGACGAACGGCGCGTTCGGGGCGTGACGGCGACGCTCGCGGCAGAACAGCTCGATGTCGCCGATCACCTCGACGCCGGCTTCGCGCGCTTTCAGCACGCTCCAATGCGGCACCGGGTGCGTCAGCGGCACGCCGGGCGCGAGCACCAGCGCTGCAAAATTCGCCCAGGAGACATTGCGCAGATCGGCAGTGATGAAGCCGGCCTGCGCCGCCTTGGCGACGTTCTCGGCATTGTCGTCGGCGGCGATCACCTCGGCGCCGCCGGCCTTCAGCGCGTGGCAGGACGCGAGCCCGGAGCCGCCGAGGCCGAACACCGCGACCGTCTTGCCGGCAGAGGATGTGACCGGGATCATCGTCGTACCGTCAGCGCAGCTTCAGCGTGGAAAGGCCGGCAAGCGCCAGCATCACCGAGATGATCCAGAAGCGGATCACGATCTGCGGCTCGGTCCAGCCGAGCTGCTCGAAATGGTGATGGATCGGCGCCATCCGGAAGATACGCTTGCCCGTGAGCTTGAACGACACCACCTGCACGATCACGGAGACCGCCTCCAGCACGAACAGGCCGCCGATCACCGCGAGCACGATCTCGTGCTTCACCGCGACCGCGATCGAGCCCAGCATGCCGCCGAGCGCGAGCGAGCCGGTGTCGCCCATGAAGATCGAGGCCGGCGGCGCGTTGAACCAGAGAAAACCGAGGCCCGCGCCGAGCAGCGCGCCGCAGAGCACGGCGAGCTCGCCGGTGCCGGCGACATATTTGATCTGGAGGTAATCGGCGAACACTGCGTTGCCGGCGAGATAGGCGATCATCGCAAAGCTCGCGGTCGCGATCATCACGGGCACGATGGCGAGGCCATCGAGACCGTCAGTGAGGTTCACCGCATTGCCCGCGCCGACGATCACGAAGGCGCCGAACACGACGAAGAACCAGCCGAAATGCAGCACGGTGTCCTTGAGGAAGGGGATCGTCAGCGCGGTCGAGGCCGGATCGCGGTTCAGGCGCACCAGCGCATAGCAGGCGACCAGCGCGATGATCCCTTCGATGAGCAGGCGCAGCTTGCCGCCGAACCCGCTCGTGGTCTGCTTGGTCACCTTGAGGTAATCGTCATAGAAGCCGACGAAGCCGAAGCCGAGCGTCACCGCCAGCACGATCCAGACATAGGGGTTGAGCGGATTGCACCACAGCACCGTCCCCACGGTGAGGCCGGACAGGATCATCAGCCCGCCCATGGTCGGCGTGCCCTTCTTGGCAAAGTGCGATTGCGGACCGTCGGTCCGGATCGGCTGGCCCTTGCCCTGGCGGATGCGCAAATGATCGATGATCCAGGGCCCGAACAGGAACACGAACAGTGCGCCGGTGACGGTGGCGCCGCCGGTGCGGAAGGTGATGTAGCGGAAAACGTTCAAAACGGTGCGCACTGCACCGAAACCCGGAAATGTGTTGGAGAGCTCGATCAGCCAGTAAAACATTCAGTCGGTCCTATGACGCCTTTCGCACGCAGCCTTCGCATTGGCTCCAACGTGTCTCATGCGCTTCGCTGGTCTTCATCATGGGGTCGGGCGACCTCAGGAAACCGGACGGCGGCGCGCCGCAAAGGGTGGGATTCGGGAACAGCGCCTTCCAAGCAGTTTACGCCTTCGCCTGCAAGGCGGCCACTAGGCCCGGGACAAACTTGTTGACCCAGAACATCTTCTTGCTGCCCTTGACAACCACGACATCGCCTGCCTTCAGCAGGCCTGCGACCTCGCCGGCTTTGAGCGTCGCGGGATCATCATGCCAGCCGAGCCCTTTGCCGGCCGGCAGCACGTCATAAAGGTGACGCATCAGGGGCCCGACGCAGTAGATGCCGTCGATGCCGTCAAGATGCTTGGCAAGACCCGTGTGATAGCTGGGTGCGTCGTCACCCAATTCCAGCATGTCGCCGAGCACTGCGATGCGGCGGCCGCCCGTCACATTGCGCGCCTGGAGACTTTGCAGCGCGGCAGCAATGCTCGCGGGATTGCCGTTAAAACTGTCGTCGATCACGGTGACACCACCGATCGCCTGCTCCACACCGCGGCCGGTCATGATACCGACACGATCGAGCTTGATCGCGAGCGTCGCAACATCGAGATGCGCGGCATGAACAGACGCGAGCGCGGCGAGCGCATTCTGCACACGGTGCGGCGCGCCGGGCGTCAGGCTGAAAGCGATCTCCTTCTTGCCGATCGCGGCCACGACCTGCCAGCTCTCGCCATGCGGCGCGTGCTTGACCTCGTGCACCTCGGCCTTCTCGCCGAAGCGGACCACCTTGCCCTTCCATTCGGACGCCTTGAGCCCGGCCGGCAGCACCAGCACGCCACCCTCGGGCAGGCCGAGCGCGATCGACACTTTCTCGCGGCGGATGGCTTCGAGCGAGCCGAGTTTTTCGAGATGCACCGGCTGGACGTTGACGACAAGAGCGACCGTCGGCCGCGTCAACTCGCTGAGCCGCGCGATCTCGCCGGTCTGGTTCATACCCATCTCGACGACCCAGAGGCTGGCATCCGGCCGCGCATTGCACAGCGTCAGCGGCACGCCCCAGAAATTGTTGAAGCTCGACGGGCTCGCATAGGCATTGGGGTAAGCCGCCAGAAACTCTTTCGTGCTGGTCTTGCCGGCGCTGCCGGTGAGTCCGATCACTGGGCCCCTGAAGCGCGCACGTGCAGCGCGTGCGAGACCCCAGAGACCATCGATCAGCGTGTCCTTCACGATGATCTGCGGAATGCGAATGCCCGCGATCTCGTGCGGCACGATCATCGCGACTGCGCCGGAGGCTTCCGCCTTGTCCGCGAACTCCCAGCCGTCGCGCGCGCTGGCGAAGGCCGAGATGAAGCCACCGCTCGGCGTGCCGCTCAGCGCGACGAAGAGACTGCCGGGTTTCACCAGGCGGCTGTCCTGGGTGACGAAGTCGATCGGCGTATCCGGGAATGATCCCGTCGCACCCAATGCGCGCGCCACCTCGGCAACCGTCCACAATGGCCCGCTCATGCGACCCTCGATGCTAGTGCGGCGGCAACCGCCTCGTGATCACTGAACGGCAGGACTTCGCTGCCGACGATCTGCCCGGTCTCGTGGCCCTTGCCGGCGACGAGCAGCGCATCGCCCTCTTCCAGCTCCTCGATCGCAGCACGGATCGCGGCCGCACGGTCGCCGATCTCGCGCGCGCCCTTGGCGGTGGCGAGGATCGCGGCACGAATGGCCTCCGGCTTCTCGCTGCGCGGATTGTCGTCGGTGATGATGACGCGATCGGCATTCTCGGCGGCGATCTCGCCCATGATCGGACGCTTGCCGGCATCGCGATCGCCGCCGGCACCGAACACGACGATCAGCTTGCGTTTGGCGTAGGGACGCAGCGCCTGCAACGCCTTTGCCAGCGCGTCGGGCTTGTGAGCGTAGTCGACGAAAACCGGCGCACCGTTGCGCTCGCCGACGCGCTCGAGCCGCCCCTTGGCGCCTTCGAGATGTTCGAGGCTTGCAAACACTTTTGCCGCGTCACTGCCGGTGCCGATCGCAAGGCCGGCCGAGACCAGCGCATTCTCGATTTGGAATTCGCCGACCAGCGGCAGCCGCACCGCATAAGTCTTGCCGCGATGTTCGAGCGTGAGCTTTTGCGCAAAACCTTCGACCACGGCATCGACGAGACGAATGCCCTCGCCTGCTCCATCACCGTGACGTCCCACCGCCATCACGCGCAGCCCGCGCGACTTCGCCGCGTCAATGGCTTCCGCCGAGAAATCATGATCGGCCGAGACCACCGCGGCACCACCTGATGGAACGAGCTCGCGAAACAGCCTGAGTTTTGCAGCGAGGTAGTGCGCGACAGTCGGATGATAATCCATGTGGTCGCGCGTGAGATTGGTGAAACCGCCGGCCGAGACTCGCACGCCATCGAGGCGATATTGATCGAGCCCATGCGACGACGCCTCGAACGCGAGATGCGTCACGCCTTCGCGCGCGATCTCATCGAGCTGCCGATGCAGCGCGATCGGATCTGGCGTCGTCAGCGAGCCATAGACCGTGCGTTTCGGCGACACGAGACCGATGGTTCCGATGCTGGCCGAGGCATGGCCGAGCCGCTCCCAGATCTGGCGCGTGAACGCGGCAACTGAAGTCTTGCCGCTGGTTCCGGTTACCGCCGCGATGGTCGCAGGCTGAGCCGGGAAAAATTTTGCTGCAGCCAGCGCCAGCGCGCGGCGCGGATTGGCGACGGCGAAGAACGGCACTTTGCACGCATCAGGCGCATGATCGCCGACCACCGCTACAGCGCCGGCCGCAATGGCCGCATCGATGAAACGCGCACCATCGGTCTTGCTGCCAGCCAACGCGAAGAAGAGATCGCCCGGCTTGACCACGCGGCTGTCGAGCGCAACGCCGGTCACCTCGAGCGCCGCTATAGCGGGCTCGATTGCGGCATCGTTGCCCAAAACATCCAGACCTAAGAGGTCAGCCAGCTTCATGGTCTTCCAGTCGCCGTGCCGGAAAGCCGAATCTGATGGGAAATCCCCGACTCAGCGGCGGTCACGGCCTCCCCAGTTGATTACTGGGTTGTCCTGGATGTCGCAAGAATAAGGCGGTCCGCGGGCGGCAGGTCGTAGCGGGGCTCGATGCCGAGCAGCGGCCCGATACGGGTAATGACGTTGCCGGCGGTCGGGACGGCGTTCCAGCCCGAGGTGATGAAGCCGTAGGTTTCCTTCAGCGCCTGCGGCTCATCCAGCATGATCAGGAGCTGGTACTTCGGCTTGTCCGCCGGAATGATCGCGGTAAACGCGGTCAGCACCTTCTTCTTGGCGTAGCGGCCGTTGACCACCTTTTCGGCGGTGCCGGTCTTGCCGCCGATGTAGTAACCGGGAACATTCGCCTTCTTGGCGGTGCCGATCTCTGCGTTCAGCCGCATCAGGAAGCGCATCTTGTCCGAGGTCTCGGGCTTGATCACGCGCTTGGCGATCGCCCGTGCCTCCTCTGGGGTACGTTTGAGGAAGGTCGGCGGAATCAAAAGTCCGCCATTGGCGAGCGCGCTGACGCCCATCACGGCCTGCAGCGGGGCAACCGCCATGCCGTGACCGAACGAAATGGTGATGGTGTTCAGGTCGCTCCAGCGTCGCGGCAGGATCGGCGAAGCGCTTTCAGGCAACTCGGTGCGCAGCCGGTCCATCTGGCCCATCTTGCGCAGGAACGCCTTGTGCGCCTCTACGCCCTGCGACAACGCGATCCGCGCCGCGCCGACGTTGGAGGAGAAGGTGAAGACTTCCTTCATGCTGAGGAATCGGCCCTTCGGCTCGTCGTCATGGATCGTGAACTTGCCGTAATGCAGCGGTCCGCGCGCATCCCACAGCGAATCCAGACCGTACTTGCCGGTGTCGAGCGCCATCGCGAGCGTGAATGCCTTGAATGTCGAGCCCATCTCGTAGACGCCGGTGGTCAGGCGATTGATACGGTCGGGGTCGTGCGCTTCCTTCGGGTTGTTGGGATCGAAATCCGGCAACGACACCATGGCGATGATTTCGCCGGTGTTGACGTTGGTCACGAGGCCGGAAGCCGCCTTGGTGTGGAATTTTTCCTTGGCCTTGAGCAACTCGTCGCGTAGCGCGTGCTCGACGCGCAGATCGACCGACAGCTCGATCGGCTTCTGCAAGCGGTCGATGGCAAAGCCGGCGCGGTGGAGATCTGCGAGGCCCTGATTATCGAGCCACTTCTCCATGCCGGCGATGCCCTGGTTGTCGATGTTCACCAGACCGATGAGGTGGGCGACCTCGTTGCCGGTCGGGTAGACGCGCTTGTTCTCGCGCAGGAAGCCGATGCCGGGCAGACCGAGCTTGTGGATGTCCACCTGCTGCTTGGCCGTGATCTCGCGCTTCAGCCAGACGAAGCCCTTGCGCGAAGACAGGCGCTCGCGGACTTCGGCCTCGTCGAGGTCGGGCACGGTGCCGGTCAGAAGCTCGATCGCCTCATCCTTGTCGATAAGGCGGCGCGGTTCGCCGAACATGCTGGCCGCCTTGACGTCGGTCGCGAGGATCGCGCCGTTGCGGTCGACGATGTCAGGCCGCGCGGTCGCGACAACTTCCTGCGATGCGGCGCGACGCGCGCTATGGGCGTCAGCGCCGATCGCGAACATCACGAGGCGGCCGCCAATCAGCGCATAGATGGTGCCAAAGGCCAGCATGGCAAGGCCCACGCGCGCACGCGCCTTCGCGGCGCGATCGACATTGCGCCCGTAGAGCAGGCTACGGATCAGCCGCTGGCGCCAAGGTTCAGTTGGTCGTTCGGTGGGTTTCGCCGGAACGGAGCTCATTGCTTGTCCTCGGGCTGAGGCACGGAGCCCGTCACGCTATCCGGATCGCTCGCGGCTTCGATGGTGTTGATCATGGACCCGATCGGATCGGGCTCGCCCGGCCTGAACATCCGCGGCGGACGATCCGGCAGGTTCTTCAGCGAATCGTATTGCGTACCGCTGACGGGCTTGAGTGGCAGATGCCGCTCAACAAGACCCTGCAGGCGCAAGGGCGCATCGAGCTTGGCCCATTCGGAGCGCAGCTGCGCGATCGCATCGCGCTGCTCACGGATCTCGGCGTGCAGCCGCAGCACCTTCTCGGTGCGCGCCGTGGAGTCCATCTTGATCCGGTAGACATAGGCGGCCGCAAAGATCAGCGCACCGATGACGAGGAGGTGGATGAAGCGCATGTGCTAGCCGCCCCTCATCACGTCGGAGAGTTGTGGCCAGGACGAAGGCTCGTCGTCGCGATGTGCAGGCGCCGCGGTGCGTTCCGCTGCGCGCAGCTTTGCGGATCGGGCGCGCGGATTGTGTGCGACTTCCGCTTCGCCGGGGATCACGGGCCGCCGCGTCAGAAGCTGGAAGCTCGGCGCCGTCTGCGCCACTTCCGGCAGATGTCGCGAGCCGCCGCCGGTCTTTGAACGCTCGGAGAGGAAATTCTTGACGATGCGGTCTTCCAGCGAGTGGAACGAGACCACCACGAGGCGACCGCCAGGCTTGAGCACGCGCTCGGCCGAGGCCAGCGCGGTCTGGAGTTCCTCGAGCTCTTCGTTGACGAAGATGCGCAGCGCCTGGAAAGTCCGCGTCGCCGGGTGAATATCGCCGGGCTTCGAGCGAACCACGCGGCCGACAAGATCGGCGAGCGCGCGCGTGGTCGTAAACGGCGTCTCCTGCCGGTCGGCGACGATGGCGCGGGCCACGCGGCGCGAATGCCGCTCCTCGCCGAAGAGATAGATGATGTCAGCGAGATCGCTTTCCGAAGCGCGCGCGACGATGTCGGCGGCCGTCGGTCCGGTCTGCCCCATCCGCATGTCGAGCGGACCGTCCAGACGGAACGAGAAGCCGCGACCAGCCTGGTCGAGCTGCATCGAGGACACGCCGACGTCCATCACGACGCCGTCGACGGCATCGACGCCTTGCGCCGCACAGACTTCGGCGAGATTTGAAAAGCGGTCTTCGACCAGCGTCAGCCGGCCCGCGGCGCGTGCGACCAAATCGGCACCACCCGCGATCGCCGTGTGATCTCGATCGATCGCGATCACCCGGGTTCCCGGCACATCGAGGATGGCGCTTGTGTAACCGCCGGCACCGAAGGTGGCGTCGACATAGACCCCGCCCTCGCGCGGCGCGAGATGCTCGACGGCCTCGCGGCCGAGCACGGGAATATGGGGCGCGTCGCTCATGCGTCGCACCTGCCGAGTATGCAGGTATAATCGTGGGCGAAGCAGCCCATCACGCCTCGAATAATTCCGCGTCGCGGCGGTTCCACGACCCAACCCCAGTCCAGCATGCGCCCCGAGCCCGGCCGTCCCAGGCAGCAGACCCGGTGTTCCCAGTGGAATGTGTCGGGCAGCCATGGGATTTCGAGCCAAAAATGCTTTTGGCCGCCTCCGGACGCGGGTCGGCTCTTCACCTCTCAGTAACGGCCCTTAGCGTTAAGAAAGCGTTGATCGGCTCATTACAACTCGAAAAGGTCCCGCGCCGGTGATGCCTCATCCACACACATGCGCCAAAATGCGCCCGTTAACCGAACCGGGCGATTGCGCGGACCGGAGGGTAAAGGAATAGTAAAGAGAAGGGCTTGGCCCACTCTTCTGTCCGATTCTGAGTCGTTTATGTCGTCCGGTTCGTCCACGCCGCCTGGAACTGATTCGAAGCGTCAGCGCGTTCTCCCGGTTCCAAAGGCCGCGGCGAACCTGCGGACGTTCGAGCCGGATTCGTCGATCGTCTCCGACATCATCCCGTCTCCCAACCACGGCGACCGCAACAAGGGCCGCCAACCCGACATGATCCTGCTGCACTACACCGGCATGCCCGACGTCGAGGGCGCGCTGGCGCGGCTGTGCACGGCGGGCACTGAGGTGTCGGCTCATTACGTGGTGCTGGAAGACGGCCGCATAGTGCAATGCGTGCCGGAGTCGCGGCGCGCCTGGCACGCCGGCGTCTCGTCCTGGGCCGGCGAGGACGACATCAATTCCTGCTCGATCGGGATCGAGATCATCAATCGCGGCCACGATTGGGGCTATCCCGAATATCCGCTGCGCCAGATCGCTGCCGTGATCGCGCTGTGCCGCGGCATCATGCTCCGCCGCAATGTGGCGCCGCAACGCGTGCTCGGTCATTCCGACGTCGCGCCTGCACGCAAGAAGGATCCCGGCGAAAAATTTCCCTGGCATTCGCTCGCCAATTCCGGCGTCGGTCACTGGGTGACGCCCGCGCCGGTCGTGCGCGGCGAGAGCCTGATGCTCGGCACCATCAGCGACGAGGTGCTGAGCCTGCAACAGGCGCTCGCACGTTATGGCTATGGCGTGCCGCTCTCTGGAAAATACGACGCAGCGACCATGGAAGTCGTCACTGCCTTCCAGCGCCACTTCCGCCCCGCGCGGCTCGATGGTGTTGCCGATCACTCGACGCTGTCGACCTTGCAGGCGCTGCTGGCGAGCTTGCCGGCGGATGGGACCACTGTCGCGTCGAAGTGACGGCTTAAGCCATACGGTCCTCTCTCGTGTCCCGGACGCGCTGCGGCGCTCTTGCGCTGCTGCGCAGGGCCGGGACCCAGTCGTCAACACAGTCCACTGCAGTGAGATGGGCCCCGGCTCTGCAGCGCACCGCTAAAGAAGCGCTGCGCTGCGTCCGGGGCACGAGAGCCTCACTCCATCTCCCGCACCCGCCGCGCATACAGCCGCCGCAACGGCTCGAGCTGCGTCGCCTCCGTCGCAGCGGCATAGGCCGCACGCGCCTCCTGCTTCCGCTCTAGTCGTCGCAGCAAATCCGCGCGCACGGCGGGCAGCAGCTCGTAGCCGTCGAGCCCGCCACGCGCGGCAATCGCGTCGACCAGATCGAGCGCGCGCGCCGGGCCGTCGACCATCGAGATCGCCGCGGCATGATTGAGCTCGATCACCGGTGACGGATTGATACGCAGCAGGACTTCATAGAGCCCGGCGATCTGCGGCCAGTCGGTGTTCTCAAAACTCGGCGCGCGGGCATGCAGCGCGGCAATGGCGGCCTGCACCGCATAAGGCTGCGGCCGGCCCGGTACGCGCAGCGCATCGTCGACGAGACCCAAGCCCTCCTCGATCTGCGCGCGATCCCAGAGCGAACGGTCCTGCTCCTCCAGCAGCACGATGTCACCGGCCGCCGTTTCGCGTCCGGCGCGGCGCGCATCATGCAGCAGCATCAAGGCGAGCAGGCCCTTGATGGCGGCACGATCGGGCATCAGACGGTCGAGCAGGCGGCCGAGTCTGATCGCCTCGACCGCAAGATCAGGCCGCATCAGATCCGCGCCCGAGGTTGCGACGTAACCCTCCGTGAAGACGAGATAGATCACCGCGAGCACACCATCGAGCCGCTCGGCAAGCGCGTCGCGCTCGGGCACTTCGTAGGGAATGCCGGCGAGCCTGATCTTCTGCTTGGCGCGGACGAGGCGCTGCGCCATTGCATCCTCGCCGATGAGGAAGGCGCGTGCGACCTGCGCGGCGGACAAACCGCAGACGGTGCGCAGCGTCAGCGCGACCTGCACCTCGGCCGCGAACGCCGGATGGCAGCAGGTGAAGATCAACCGCAGCATGTCGTCGTCGAGCACCGCCGGCGGCTCGGCCGGCGCCTCCGCATTGAGCTCGAGCTCATGCAGGAGCGCCTGCTGCTTGCCGCGGAAGGCAGCCTGGCGACGAACACGGTCAATCGCCTTGTTGCGGCCGACATTGACGAGCCAGGCGCGCGGGTTGTCGGGCAGCTCGCCCGCCGACCAGCGCTCCAGCGCAACCGCGAACGCATCCTGCAGCGCGTCCTCGGCCAGATCGAAATCCCCGACGAGGCGGATCAGGGTGGCCAGCGCCCGCCCCGCCTCGTCGCGGAATATCTTGTCGATGTCGGCCGGGCAGATCACTTGTAGATCATGACAGGACGGACCTCGATCGACCCTCTCTTGGCCTCGGGAATGCGGGCCGCGAGCGCAACGGCATCGTCGATATTCTTGGCCTCGACCAGATAATACCCGCCGAGTTGCTCGCGCGTTTCGGCAAACGGGCCATCGGTGGTCATGGTCTTGCCGTCGCGCACGCGCACCGTGGTCGCCGTCGTCGTCGGCTGCAGGCCATCGCCGGCCTTGAAGTGGCCGCTCTGGATGATCGACTGGGTGTAGGCGCCGTATTCTCCCGCCAGCTTCTGCCGGTCGGTGGCGCTCATGTCGGTCATGTAGTTTTCGTTCCGGTAGATCAGCAACAGATACTGCATCGCTTTACTCCTGTTGTTCGGCTGGATCGCCGACACCAGTCGAACGGCGGCAACCTCAGACGACATCGTCGCGGAATTATTTTCGGGATCATTTGTAGATCATGACCGGCCGAACTTCGATCGATCCGTCCCTTGCCCCGGGAATGCCGGCTGCCAGCGTGATCGCTGCATTGAGGTCCTTCGCCTCAACGAGATAGTAGCCGCCGAGCTGCTCGCGAGTTTCCGCGAAGGGACCATCGGTCGTAATGGTCTTGCCCTCGCGTACGCGAACCGTGGTCGCGGTCGAGGTCGGCTGCAATCCGTCGCCGGCCTTGAAATGGCCGCTCTGAACGATCGACTGGGTGTAGGCGGAATACTCGGCCAGCAGCTTCTGGTAATCGGCGGGCGCCATCTGGCTCTGTTGTGCTTCGTTCCGATAGATCAGCAGCAAATACTGCATCGCTTCACTCCTGTTGCGCGGCGGGATCGCCGGCATCCAGTCGAACGGGGTCTGCGCCCAACGACATCTTCAGGATAAATTATTTACGTCGCGGCGTGCGCCACGATCTCTGCTTGACGAAACCGTCACAAATGCCCATTGCCTTGTCCGTCAGTCGGCCGGACGGCCGCTCCGGCAAGCGCCGAAAGGCCGCCGGGGAGGAAAGTCCGGGCTCCCTTGACATACGGTGCCGGATAACGTCCGGCGGGGGCGACCCCAGGGAAAGTGCCACAGAGAACGAACCGCCCCGCTTCGCCTTCGGGCTTCGCGGGGTAAGGGTGAAAAGGTGCGGTAAGAGCGCACCGCGGGTCCGGCAACGGAGCCGGCATGGTAAACCCCACCGGGAGCAAAACCGAATAGGGACGGCGTAGCGGGCTGTTCGCGCAAGCGATAACGCCGCGGGGCGATGTCAGGCCCGCTGTCCGGGTAGGTTGCTCGAGGCCATGTGCAAACATGGTCCCAGAGGAATGGCCGTCACGTATCGCTTGCGCAAGCCGGCGGTGCCCTACAGAACCCGGCTTACAGGCCGGCTGATATCTTGCAACGAGGGGTTCGATGCTGACGCATCGGACCCCTCACCAATTTCACCGCTGTCATTCCGGGGCGTGCGAAGCGAGAGCCCGGAATCCATCAGGCGTCGGAGAGCGTTGAGGAATGGATTCCGGGTTCGTGCTACGCACGCCCCGGAATGACGGCGGAGGCCTACGCCACGATCTCCTGCAGCGTCTTCATCAACGCCTCCGGCGCCGTGACGTTCGGTGCGTGGCTGGCGTCGAGCTCGAAATAGCGCCAGCCCTCCTCACTCTTCGCGCGCCGTGCGAACTGCCCGAACACATCACCGGGCGGAATGCGTGCACAATAGATGTAGCTGCGCGGCATCGCGGGCTCGCCGTGTTGGAGCTTCAGCTTCGTCTCGAAGCATTTGATCGGCATGTTGATGCGGCGCGCATTGAGCCAGTCGAGATCGGCCTGCGGCGTATCCGGCGGCGGCGGGTTCGGCGGGATGCGATAGCCATCGGCGGCGGCCGCCGCCTTGCGCATCGGCTCGCGTCCGCTTTCGTTAAGATCGAACAACGACTGGCCATCACCCGGCACAAAGGCATCGAGATAGATCAACTGCGTCACGCGCTCACGTGCGCGATCCGCAACGCCGGTGGCGACCATGCCGCCATAGCTGTGGCCGAGCAGCACGATGTCGCTGAGGTCCTCGAACTTGATGACGTTGAGGATATCCTGGATGTGCGTCTCGAGATCAATCTCGGCGCGGGCGAGATGCGATCGCTCACCGAGACCAGTGTAGGTCGGCGCGATCAGGCGATGGCCGGTCTGCGCCATCAGCGGATGCATCTTCTTCCAGGACCATCCGCCGGACCACGCGCCATGACAAAGCAGGAAGGTTTTCGCGCGTGAGGCCATTGGCGTTTCCATCGTTCTTGTTTTGAGACGATGGAGTGTAGCGGCCGAACGCGCGAAGTAAACGCCGCGACGAGCCTCAGACGGCGCGGGACGCCTTCACCAGCACGGGCGCGAGCTGGCCGGCTTCGCGCCGAAGCTTGCTCGCCTCGAAGCCGTGCATGCCGATCTGCCACTGCAGGCCGACGATAGCGCCCTTGGTCGGCTGCAGCAGCGCCAGCGAAGCAAACAACGTCACCGGCAGCCACACAGCGAGTTGTAGCCAGACCGGCGGCGCATAGGCGGTCTCGACCGCGAGGATCGCCGGCACCACGAGATGGCCCACGACGACCATCACCAGATAGGCCGGGAAGTCGTCGGCGCGCTGGTGAACCAGCTCCTCGCCGCAATGATCGCAAGCGTCTGCCACTTTGAGGAAGCGGCCGAACATGTGCCCTTCATCGCAGTTCGGGCACTTGCCGCGAAAACCGCGCCACATCGCCTTTGCCAGAGAAACTGAACCGGTCGCCATGACGACACCTCTTCCGTTTTGCTGATCCATACAATAATATCTTGCATCCATACATTCAAAGGATATGGGCCCAAATTGCATGGATTGGACTCCTACAATCTCGGAGCTGTCAGGCCCGCGCTACCAGCGCATCGTCGACGCCATGGAAGCCGACATCGCCGCAGGCCGGCTGGTGCGCGGACAGCAATTGCCGACACAGCGCGCACTCGCCAAAGCCCTCGGCATTGATCTGACCACGGTGACGCGCGCCTACACCGAGGCGCGGCGCCGCGGCATCATGGAGGCCCGCGTCGGCCAGGGCTCGTTCGTCTCGGAGACCAGCGCGCGCCGCTCGGTCGACCTGCCGCATCCCGTTGCAATCGACCTCTCGATGAACGTGCCGCCGCATCCGCTGGAAGCGCAGCTCGACGAGCGCATCATCGCAGGCCTGGAGGCCATTCGCGCGCAATCGGGCCTGACTGCATTCCTGAACTACCAGCCGCCCGGCGGCAGCGCGCACGAACGTGAGGTCGCCGCACGCTGGATGCGCACACGCGTTCCACACGCGCACGCCGACAAGCTCGTGATCTTTCCGGGCGCGCAGACCGTCCTGTTCAACCTGATCGCCCATCTTGCGCAGCCCGGCGACGTCGTGCTGACGGAGGCGATCACTTTCCCCGGCATCAAGGCCGCCGCGGCTGAGCTCGGCATCAAGCTCGTCGGCGTCGCCATGGATGACGGCGGCATTTTGCCGGATGCGCTAGCGAAGGCCTGCCGTACACACAGACCGAAGGCCGTCTATCTCATTCCGACGCTGCATAACCCGACCACGGCGACGCTCTCCACTGACCGGCGCAGCGCGATCGCAAAAATCATCCGCGACGCCGACACGATCCTGATCGAGGACGACGCCTACGGGCTGCTCGACCGATCGGCCTCGCCGATCGCAAACCTCAA
>JAEWHT010000038.1 GCA_023387695.1 Pseudomonadota bacterium
CCCCTGGAGGGGGAGGGTCGATCGCGCGTAGCGCGAGCGGGGTGGGGTGATCTCTCCACTCGGGCACGGCATCGGTGGAGAGACTGCCACCCCACCTCGGTTCACATTCCGCTTCGCTCCATGCGAACCGATCCTCCCCCTCCAGGGGAGGATGGGCACTATTGATGTCGCACCATTCCGGTCTACTCTCTCCCGACAGAAACAATCGGGAGGCAACCGATGACCGGCGCCATCAAACCGTTCCGCATCACCATCAGCGACGACATCCTCGCTGACCTCAAGTCGCGCCTCGCCCGCACGCGATGGCCCGAGGCGGAGCTGGTCGATGACTGGAGCCAGGGCGCCCCGCTGAAATGGATCCAGGAGATCTGCGCCTATTGGGCCAACGGCTACGACTGGCGCGCGCGTGAAGCAAAGCTCAATCGCTTCGACCAGTTCACCACTGAGATCGACGGGCTCGATATCCACTTCCTGCATGTCCGTTCGAAAGAAGCAAACGCGCTGCCGTTGATCATCACCCACGGATGGCCGGGCTCGATCGTCGAATTCCAGAAGGTGATCGCACCGCTGACCGATCCTGCCGCGCATGGCGGCAATCCCGCGGATGCCTTCCACGTGGTCTGCCCCTCGCTGCCGGGCTTCGGCTTCTCGGCCAAACCCACGACCACCGGCTGGGGCGTCGATCGCATCGCCGCGACCTGGGCGAAGCTGATGGATCGGCTGGGTTACGCACGTTATGGCGCGCAAGGTGGCGATTGGGGTTCGGCGGTGACGACCTCGCTCGGTGGGCAGGACGCCGAACACTGCGCCGGCATTCACATCACGCTCGCCTTCAACTCCGCGCCGAAGGTCGAGGGCGAGCCGACGGCGGAGGAGAAGCGAGCGCTTGCCGGCCTCAAGCATTACGTCGATCTCGACTCCGGTTATTCCAAGCAGCAATCGACGCGACCGCAGACGCTCGGCTATGGGCTGACGGATTCGCCGAGCGGGCAGGCCGCCTGGATCCTGGAGAAGTTCTGGGCCTGGACCGATTGCAACGGCCACCCCGAGAACATTTTTGACAAGGACGAGCTGCTCGACAACGTCATGCTCTACTGGACCACCGAGACAGCGACCTCGTCAGCGCGGCTCTATTGGGAAAGTTTCGGCAAGCGCCGCTCGACGCCGGCCGTGAAGGTGCCGACGGGTGTCGCGGTCTTCCCCAAGGAGATCATCACGCCGGTGCGGCGCTGGATGGAGCCGAACTTCTCGAACATTACCCATTGGAGCGAGATGGAGAAGGGCGGGCATTTCGCCGCCTTCGAGCAGCCCGAGCTGTTCGTGCGCGATGTCCGGAAATTCTTCGCGACGGTGCGCTGAGCTGCCTCCCCATTCGTCATGCCCGGGCTTGTCCCGGGCATCCACGTCTTTAAACTGTCGGTGAAGCAAGAAGAACGTGGATGGCCGGAACAAGTCCGGCCATGACGTCGAGTTCGTGGAAACGCCAAGCCTATGCTCACCGAAGCCGCAACCTACGACGAGCTCTATCGCAACTTCCGCTGGGACATTCCAGCGCGCTTCAACATGGCGGAGGCCTGCTGCGATCGCCATGCCGACGGCACCGGCCGGCTAGCGCTGGTCTATGTTGATGAGGCCGGTGCCATCACGCGCACCTCTTTTGACGAGGTCGTCGAGGCGTCGCGCCGTTTCGCCAATGTGCTGAGGGCCGACGGCCTCGCGCGCGGCGATCGTGTTGCGGTGTTCTTGTCGCAATCGCTGGAATTGCCGATCGTGCATATGGCGGCGTTTCGCTCCGGCATGATCTCGATCCCGCTGTTCGCGCTGTTCGGCGAAGATGCGCTGGAATTCCGCCTGTCGAATTCGCAGGCCAAGGCGATCGTTACCGACGAAGGCGGTTGGGAGAAGCTTGCAAAGATCCGCGATCGGCTGCCGGACCTGAAGACCATCTATGTCGTTGGCGAGAGCGCACCCGCCGGTGTCAGATCATTCTGGGATTCGCTGAAGGCGGCATCGCCCGATTTCACACGCGTCGATACCACCGCCGACGATCCCGCGCTGATCATTTACACCTCCGGCACCACGGGTAATCCCAAGGGCGCGCTGCATGCGCATCGCGTCGTGCTTGGGCATCTGCCGAATGTCGAGATGTGCCACAACTTCCTGCCCAGGCCCGGCGATCTCATGTGGACGCCGGCGGACTGGGCGTGGATCGGCGGGCTCGTCAACGGCCTGTTCGCATTCTGGTATCACGGCATCCCGCTGGTCGGACATCGCGCGCGAAAATTCGAGCCGCAGGCGGCGATGCAGATGATGGCCGACTTCGGTGTGCGCAACGTTTTCCTGCCGCCGACGGCGCTGAAGCTGATGCGACAGGCGGGCGTGAAACATTCCGGCGTCAAGCTGCGGAGCATTTTCACGGGCGGTGAATCGCTCGGCGGCGAATTGCTCGGCTGGGTCCGCGAGACGTTTGGCATCGACGCACATGAAGTGTTTGGCCAGACCGAGTGCAATCTCGTGATCGGCAGCAACTCGAACCTGTTTCCGATCCGCCCCGGTTCGATGGGCAAGGCGACGCCCGGCTTTGATGTCCGCATCGTCAACGACAAGGGTGAGGAGCAGCCCCGCGGCCAGCGCGGTATCATTGGCGTGCGCCAGCCTTGCCCCGTGACCATGCTCGAATACTGGCGCAATCCGGAGGCGACGGCGAAGAAATATGCCGGCGAGTTCTTGCTGACCGGCGATCTCGGCGTCCAGGATGAGGACGGCTATTTCTGGTACGTCAGCCGCGAGGACGATGTCATCACCACCGCGGGCTATCGTGTCGGCCCGTCCGAGATCGAGCACACGCTGATGAAGCATCCGTCGGTGGCGATGGCGGCGGTGGTCGGCATCCCCGATCCGATCAGGACGGAATCGATCAAGGCGTGGATCGTGCTGCGCCCCGGCTTCACAGCGGGTGACAAGCTCGCGCGCGAAATCCAGGAGTTCGTGAAGGTGCAACTCGCCGCCCACGAATATCCGCGCTTTGTCGAATTCGCCGAGACGTTGCCGATGACGGCGACGGGAAAGGTACTGCGGCGTGAATTGCGGGCGAAAGGGTAGGGCGTTTCATCGCGACAGCGCCGACAGCGCGGCCCGCAGCATCGCGGCAAGATCCTGCCGCTTGAATGGTTTTGTCAGAACCCGGGCGTCGACCCCGTCGGGTGCTTTCACAGGGTTCTGGCTGTAGCCCGAGGTGAAGAGCACCTTGAGACCAGGGCGCAAGGCAGTTGCTTGCCTTGCGAGCTCCGGCCCAAACATGCCGCCGGGCATGACGACGTCGGTGAACAGCAGGTGGATGTCTTCGGACTGTCGCAGCATTTCCAGCGCTGCGGGCCCGTTCGAGCTCGCGATGACGCGGTAGCCGAGCGTTCTCAACTCGCTCTCGACATAGGCGCGCACCATGTCGTCGTCTTCGACGACGAGGATGGTCTCGCTGCCCTCGGTGGCGATGGTTGGTGCGGCAGGAGCAGGGTCTTCGGTCAGCTTCCCGGCGATACGCGGGAAGAACAGCCTGACGACGCTGCCTTGCCCCGGTTCGGACTGCAGTTGCACGAGACCACCGGACTGCTGCGCGAAGCCGTAGACCATGCTCAAGCCTAGGCCAGTGCCCTTGCCGACCTCCTTGGTGGTGAAGAACGGTTCGAACGCGCGGCTTGCGACGTCCTCCGGCATGCCGCAGCCGGAATCCGATACGGCCACCATGACGTAGTCGCCGGGGCGCGGCTCGCCGTTGACATCGAGATCAGATGGATCGAGCGAGTTGTTGCGCACCTCGACCGTCAGCCTGCCGCCATCAGGCATCGCATCGCGCGCGTTGAGCACGAGGTTGAGCAGGGCAGTTGCCAACTGACCGGGATCGACGCTGGTCAACCACAGATCGGCTCCGAAGGCAAAGCTGCACTCGATGTGCTCGCCGAGCGACCGGCGCAACAGCTGCTCCATGCCGACCACCTTTTCGGCGATGTCGATCTCGCGTGGCCTTAGGGGTTGCTTACGTGCGAAGGCGAGCAGGCTCCGCGTCAGGTCGGAGCCTCGCTCGGCGGCAGTGGCGATATCGCTCGCGATCCTGTGCAGTTCCTTGTTATCTGCCAGGCTCTCGGCAAGGTGCTCCGAATTGCCGAGAATGACGGTCAGCAGATTATTGAAGTCATGCGCCACGCCGCCGGTCAACTGGCCCATGGCCTCCATCTTCTGCGACTGGCTGAGCTTGTGGCTAAGATCCGCAATCGCTGCACGTTGCTGCTCGAGCGATTCTGCGGTGCCGTTGAGCAACGTCATTAAGCCGCCGAGCTCGCCACGCGGATGCGGCTGCGGAATACGCGCGCTGAGATCTCCGAGCCCGAGCCTCTTCGCCATCGCGGCGAGTCGTCCGACCTGGCGTCCGACGCTCACCGTCGCGAGGATCCAAACGCCGGCCAGCAGCAGCAGAGAGGCCACCGCGAGGATCGCCATATCTTCGTAGAGCCGGCGGTTCGCCGCCGCCACCAGACCGTCCTTGGACCGCCCGACCAGGATGGTGAGGCCGGCCTTGCGGATCGACGGCGAGCGGGCGACGGCCCAGACCTGGGTGCGTCCCGCGCGATCGGTCACCTCGCGTGAGGCTTCGCCATCGGGCGATGTCGCGAAGCGGAACAGGTCAGAGCCCGCGATCGACGCGCCGACGGGCTCACTCCAGCCGCCCGTCTTGGGGGCGACCAGGATCGTTCCCTTGCTGTCGAGGAACAGGATCTCCTTTTCAGCGAGCAGCCGCTTGTCATGAAAC
Source organism: Pseudomonadota bacterium (assembly GCA_023387695.1). Taxonomy (GTDB): domain Bacteria; phylum Pseudomonadota; class Alphaproteobacteria; order Rhizobiales; family Xanthobacteraceae; genus Bradyrhizobium. Next base: position 4,805 of record JAEWHT010000038.1, read on the forward strand.
TCCGCGAACTTGTTCAGGTTGAATGAGGCGAGCAGGACGAATTTCAGCGCGCCGGCGTCTGAGCGTACGGGATAGGCAATCTGGAGCACCGATATCCCGGTCAGGCGGCCGAACACAGGTTCCACGGCGACCGCGCCTTGCGACACCTTTGCCTGCTTGAAATAGGCCCGATCGTTCAGATCGAGCGAGCGGTTGGTCCGCAGCGAGTCGCAGAACAGGCTGCCGTCGGGATCGATGGTCAGGATTCCCGTGAACTGCGGATACTCTTCGCGCACATCGGACAGGAACGCGGAGCATGCCGCTCTGTCGCGAGTGTCGAGGTCGCGCGCACGAGCGAGGCCGTAGTCAAGCTGGGCGGTGCCCTGGATCTTCTCTTCGAGATCGCTTGCGATGTCGTTGGCCGATGCAGCCAGATTGGCGAGCGCCGCGTTGATCTCGCTGGTGCGGTTCTGCACGAAACGCAAGCCTACGAGGATCGCCGGCACCAGCATGGCCGCAATCACGAGGATCAGTAACCGGGTACGCAGGCTCATCGCCAGTGGGTCCGCTCTTCGCGCGTGTCCGTTCGGAGGTACAATTTGCGGCACGATCGTCGGCCCAGTCCATAGGCATCGGCGCGAAATTGGCACCGAAGGCTAATGAATTTGCCACGCGTGCATTGCGGCGTCGCTACAATCGTACTGTCATTTTGCGTCAAGTTGCGCATGCGCGCGGCGGCGCTAATATCGCGGCTTGCGTGCGACGAAAGATCGCGCCGATGTTTGGAGGAAGTCGATGTCCATTTCCGGCAAGGTCGATCCTGTGGTGCGTCCCGTCGCTGCGACCGACATCGCCGAGGCGCTGGTCGAGGGCCTGCGCGATTTCCAGGCGTTACCGTTTTATGGTCTTTGCTTCGGCGCACTCTATGCCGCCGGTGGCATCACCATCATGCTTTGTCTCACGGCCTTTGGCATGGTGTATCTCGTCTACCCGCTCGCCGCAGGCTTCGCGTTGATCGGACCGTTCGTGGCGATCGGCCTTTACGAGATCAGCCGCCGTCGCGAACGCGGCGAGCAGGTGACCTTCGGTGCGATCTGGTCGGCGATACGCGCGCGCAGCGAGATCGGCTGGATGGCCTTCGTCACGCTGTTCGTGTTCGTCATCTGGATGTACCAGGTGCGGCTCTTGATCGCGCTTCTGCTCGGCCTGAACGCCTCGTTCTCGAGCCTGCAGGAATTCATGACGGTGGTGCTGACCACCAACGAGGGCTTGCTGTTCCTCGCGATCGGCAATGCGGTCGGTGCCGCGCTGTCGCTGATTTTGTTTTCGCTGACCGTGGTGTCGTTTCCGCTGCTGCTCGACCGCGAGGTCGACTTCGTCACGGCCATGGTGACCAGCGTGCGCGCGGTGGTGACGAGCCCGCTGCCGATGATCGGCTGGGCCGCTGTCATCGTGATGGTGCTGATCGTGTCGGCGCTGCCGTACTTCCTTGGATTGGTCGTGACACTGCCGGTGCTTGGGCACGCGACATGGCATCTTTATCGGCGGCTGGTGGTGCCGGTCTGAAGTTGGTGCCGTAGGGTGGGTTAGCTGTGGAATCTCAACAGGTCGTCCACCGGGAGACCGAGGCGGCTGATTGGTGGTTTGGCTTGCAGACTACCGTGCGGGCGATGCCAGTTGTAGTGATGAAGCCAGATCGG
>JAEWHT010000152.1 GCA_023387695.1 Pseudomonadota bacterium
CAGTCGGGCGCCGGCAAGGACAAGGATGCCAAGATGGCGAAGGGCGCTAAAGGCGCCAAAGCCACCAAGGAGGCCAAGAACGCGCCGGAGGAGACCAAGGACAAGAACGTTACGGTTCTGACCCAGAACGGCGCGCCGCAACTGACCGCCGAGCAGATTGTCGCCAACAGCGATTCCTACATCGAGCGGATCAAGACCGAGCTGAACCTCACCCCCGAGCAGGAGAAGCACTGGTTCGGCTTCTCCAGCGCCATGCACTATCTCGGGCATAACGGCGCAGAGCGATTGAACCTGCGGGTCGAGCGCGCCAAGCGGGATCCGCCCGACGACATCATCGAGCAGATGCGCAACGAGTCGCAGTTCCTGACCGACCGTGCCGCCGACCAGCGCAACGTCGCCGATGCTGCCGAGCCCCTGTATTCCAGTCTCGATGACAAGCAGAAGCAGGTCTTCGTCCAGGAGATGGTGCGCCTCAGCCACGAGCGAGGGCTGGATTGATCAACCTTGAAGCGGATTGCATGCATTCGTGGAATTTGAGGGCCACGAATTCGTGAATCCGTCTCGGAAATCGGGTATGATTAGCTTCGCAGGTGGCTTGCGGGGTTAATATGGCGGACGGACTCTCCGTTTTCCTGGTCGAAGACGAGGCGTTGATCCGAATGATGATCGCCGACATGGTGGAGGAACTTGGCCACCACGTCGTCGCGGAAGCGGACAATGTGCGCGATGCAAGCGCCTTCGCGATGACCGCGCAGTACGATTTTGCGATCCTCGACATCAATCTGATGGGCGTTTACGTCGATCCCGTCGCCGACCTGATCGAACGGCGCGGCAAGCCTTTCCTGTTCGCGACCGGGTACGGGCCTGAATTGCTGCCGTCATTGCTGCGGCGGCGGCCGATCCTGCGCAAGCCGATCGCGATGGACCAGCTCAAGACGATGATCGACACGCTGTTTCCGAACGCGCCCGCCAACCCCCAGCATTGATCCAGCATTGATATCGTCAACGAAAATGGCCGCCCGAAAGGGGCGGCCATTTCGCGACGGACGTTCCGTCAATAATTCACATCAGGCCAGCGCTGAGGTCGATGCCGCGCGCCATCAGGCTGAACGAGGCCAGCAGGCCCAGGCAGCAGAATGCGATGATGGCTTTGAAAGAATTGTCGATCGACGGCGTCTGGACGGCGGCCGGCACTTCAGCGATCGAAATCATGCTCATGTTCATTCCCCCCTTTGTTGATCCTGAATTGCATCAGGTGAGGGAACTTCTAGAGCAAAAAGTTTTACACAGGCTTGCCAGGCATCCTTAACGGAATCGCAATCTGATTGCTGACTAGCCGCCGTGTGGCAGAAGCGTCTGCACGCCTTAGTTGCGGCCGGCCTTCAGCACCTTGGCGATGGTATTTGCCGTCATGGCGGCGCGGTCCGAGGCGCGCTGGGCGGCCAGTCGGTCCCGGGCCTTCTCCTCGATCAGGAGTTCGATCAGGGCCATTCGCTTGCCGTCATCGTCTGCCTCGGTCAGCAGCCGGTGATAGCGATGATAGTCGAAGCCCACATCCTGCTTACGCATGTCACGCCCCCGCAACTACGCCACGCACACTCCGATTGTTTCCTATCGGAAACGGACGGGCAAGCATGATCCTGCGTGGAACCGCGGATTGGCTGCAATCAGTTGTGCATGACCGAGCTGGGTGACGCGCGAGCGGGGTGCCTCAATCCGCAGTGTGGTCGGCGAACATCTTCAGGCCGACGAAGCTCGCGTCGGGCTTCATGACGAGGCGCGTCGGGATGTTGCGCAGATAGTCCTGGAAGCGTCCCTTAGCCTCGAAGCGGGCCCGGAACGCGGAGGCTGCGAGGAACTCCGGAAAGCGCGGCACGATCCCGCCGGCGATGTAGACGCCGCCTCTGGCGCCAAAGGTCACGGCGAGATTGCCGGCAACGGAGCCCAGGATGGCGCAAAACATCTCCAGCGTCGCGCGGCTGAGCTCGCAACTTCCGTCCAGCGCCGCCTTGGTGATGCCCGCGGCATCGCGCTGCGGCACCTGGGCTTCATCGACTTCGGCCACCGCCTCGTAGAGGGATTGCAGGCCGGAGCCAGACAGGGCGCCGCGCTCGATGGAGACATGACCGAAGCGCCGGCGCATGGAGGCGATGACGCGCTCCTCTCGCTCGTTCTCGGCCGGAAGGGTGGCGTGACCGGCCTCCGTGACGACGGCCAGCCGTGAGCCATGCCGTTCGACCAGGCAGGAGACGCCAAAACCGGTCCCGGGCCCGACCACCAGCAACGGCTCCCCGGACATGCCGTCCTGTCCGCCGAGTGGAATCAGGTCAGCCGGCTGGAGGGCGGGCAGGGACCAGGCCACCACTTCGAAATCATTGAGCACGTGGACGCTGTCGAAACCGAGCGCGGGCTGGAGCTCGTTGCCGTCAATGACCCACGGGCTGTTGGTCATGACGCAGCGGTTGTTGGTAACGGGACCTGCGACGGCCAGGACCGCCCTGACGGGCTTTTCGCCACCAGCCCGCCGGAGCACGTCGGTGATGGCTTCCCGGACTGTCGGATGATCGGCGACCTTCACGTAGTCGATCGTGCCAATCCGGTCGCCATTGCTCAGCGCGAAGCGCGCATTGGTACCGCCGATATCGGCGAGAAGAATATTTCCTGTCTTGCCGACACTCATGACCATTTGGCTGCCGTCGCCCTGCAGGCTCCGGGAACCCTTCTCCTCCAATCCATCGCCGCGTTCCGCCTGTAGCGGATATCAGAGATTCCGCGCTTGGGTGTAGGTAGTCAACACGGACGAGGCCAAAGCGTTGCATCTTCGCGCATGCTCTAGCGGTTGCGAAGCAGCGCGGGAAGATCGACATTGTTGGGTGAGTTCGGCGCAGGCTCCGCCGGGCTGGTGGAATGAGGTCTCTCGATGATGGTATCCGAGCGCGACGTGCTGCTGGTGATCGACGTGCAGAACGATTTCTGCACGGGCGGGGCGCTCGCCGTTCCCGGCGGGGAAAAGGTCGTCCCGGCCATCAACCGGATCGCCCAAAAATTCGCCAATGTGGTGCTGACGCAGGACTGGCATCCGGGCGACCACGTCTCCTTTGCATCGAACCATCCCGGCCGTCAGCCATTCCAGACCATCGAGCTCGACTACGGCACCCAAGTGCTCTGGCCGACGCATTGCGTGCAGGGCACAGTCGGCGCCGAATTCCACCGCGAGCTTGAGGTCAACCGGGCGAACCTTGTCGTGCGCAAGGGCTTTCGCCGCGGCATCGATTCCTATTCGGCGTTGTTCGAGAACGACCACAAGACGTCGACCGGCTTGCTCGGCTATCTGCGCGAGCGCGGGCTGAAGACCGTGTTCGTCGCCGGCCTCGCGCTTGATTTTTGCGTGCGTTTTTCCGCGGAGGATGCGCGCAAGGCGGGGTTCGAGGTCGCCGTGATAGAAGACGCCTGCCGTGGCATCGATCTCGACGGATCGGTCGCGGCGACGCATCGCAGCTTCAGGGAGCTCGGCATTTCCACGATCAGTCTAGAGGCATTTCTGTGAGGACCATGCGGTAATGGAGAAGACCGGCCAGCAGCCAGTTGGATCAGGGCGCGTCGCCGATGAGCCAATACCGTGGCCGTTCGCGGCGGCGCGGCTCGCCATGGACGCCTGCTTTTGGTGGCTCGAGCGCAGCCCGGTGGAGCAGGGCGAGAGCGAGCTCCCCTGGACCACGCCCGGTACCGTCGCGGTGGAGCTCGCCACCATGCGCCTGCGCAATTGCGCGCGGACGCGCTCCGGTCAGCCGGCGCTGGTCTGCGCACCCTTTGCGCTGCATCGGGCCCTGATTGCCGACTTTGCGCCTGGCCATAGCGTGGTGCAGTCGCTGCAAAATGGCGGGGTCGACAGCGTCTATCTCACGGACTGGCGCTCGGCTTCGCCTGATATGCGCTATCTCTCGATCGACAGCTATCTGTCCGATCTCAACGTCGCCATCGACGAGATCGGGAAACCGGTCGATCTGGTCGGCCTGTGCCAGGGTGGCTGGCTGTCGCTGCTTTATGCGGCCCGCTTTCCCGCCAAGGTGCGGCGACTGGTGCTGGTCGGTGCTCCCGTTGACCTCTCAGTCGAGTCCAGGCTGTCCCAACTGACGCGCAATGTGCCCGAGATGGTCTACGACCAACTCGTTGCCCGCGGCGGCGGCAATGTCAGCGGCGAGGAGATGCTGAACGTCTGGTCGAAAGCGCCCGACAGCGACGATATCGCGGCGGCGTTGCAGCGGGACCTCTCGCACGAGGAGGGCACGGCACTGCTTACGCGCTTCGAGCGCTGGAATAGCGAGACACTCAATCTGCCGGGCACCTATTATCTCCAGATCGTCAACTGGATCTTTCGCGAGAACCGGATCGCGTCAGGCAATTTCACCGCGCTCGGCCGGGCGATCGACCTCAAGGAGGTCACGGCGCCAGTCTTCCTGCTGGCCGGGCTCGACGACGATGTCGTGCCGGCCACGCAGGCGTTTGCCACGGCCAAGCTCCTCGGTTCGCCGCCGGCGCTCGTTGCCGCGGCTTCCGAGCCCTGCAACCATCTTGGCCTGTTCATGGGCGCCCGGACACACGCTCATGCGTGGCCCAGGATCGCCGAATGGCTGCGCAACGACCTCTCAGGGGTATTGGCGCGCACCGCCTGACAGCACCAAAGCCAAGGCCTGCGAAGCTGCAAATCCGTTATGCATGATGGCGGATGGCCTGCACGGGGCCATGTCGATGGGTTACATATGATCCGGAACGGCCGGATGCGGCCGCGACAGGATTAAGGTACTGCGCTCGATGAGCTTTCACTCGATCTACGCCCACGGATTTGCGCGCGTTGCGGCCTGCGTCACCACCTCCCACGTGGCCGATCCCGCGGCCAACGCGAAGGCGGTCATGGCCGCGGCCAAAACCTGCGATGCGCAGTCGGTTGCGGTAGCCGTGTTTCCCGAACTGTGCCTGTCCGGCTATGCGATTGAGGACCTCGTCAAGCAGGATCCGCTGCTCGATGCCGTCGAACGCGGGCTCGCCGCGATCGTCGGGGCTTCGGCGCCGCTGATGACCGTATTGATCATTGGCGCGCCGCTACGGTTCGGTCATCGCATCTACAATTGCGCCGTCGTCATTCATCGCGGCAGCATTTTGGGCGTTGTGCCCAAGAGCTATTTGCCGACCTATCGCGAGTTCTACGAGGGACGTCATTTCGCCTCCGGCGCCGGCATTGCCGGGGAGATGATCGCCATCGACAAGCTCCAGGCGCCGTTCGGGACCGACTTGCTGTTCGCCGCCGAGGACGTGCCCGGCCTCACCATCGGCGTCGAGATCTGCGAGGACATGTGGATCCCGGTGACGCCGGCGTCCGAGCTGGCGCTCGCCGGCGCAAGCGTCCTGATCAATCTCTCGGGCAGCCCGATCACGATCGGCCGTGCGCGATCGCGGGCACTGCTGTGCCAGTCGACCTCCGCACGCTGCCTCGCGGCCTATGTCTATTCGGCTGCCGGGGCAGGGGAATCCACTACCGATCTCGCCTGGGACGGCCAGACCTCGATCTACGAGAACGGTACGCTGCTGGCCGAGGGCGAGCGCTTCCGGCAGGACGGCCAGATCACCCTTGCCGATGTCGATCTCGACCTGCTCAGGCAGGAGCGCGCTTTGATGGGCACGTTCGACGATAACCGCCGGCACCGCGAGGGGTTCTATCGCAAGGTGACGTTCGCCCTGAAGCCGCCGGCGACCGATATCGGCTTCCTGCGCAAGGTCGAGCGTTTTCCGTTCGTGCCGAGCGATGCAAGCCTGCTCGAGCACGATTGCTACGAAGCCTACAACATCCAGGTCGCAGGCCTCGTGCAGCGCATGCGCGCGACCGGCACCAAGCGCGTCGTCATCGGAGTGTCAGGCGGTCTGGATTCGACCCATGCTCTGATCGTCGCCGCCAAAGCCGTCGATCTGCTTGGCTTGCCGCGCGAGAACATTCTGGCCTACACTATGCCGGGCTTCGCCACTGGCAGCGAAAGCAAGACCAATGCGCTGGCACTGATGCAGGCGTTGCAGACCAGCTGGCAGGAACTCGACATCCGCACCACTGCCACGCAGATGCTCAAAGACATTGGCCATCCCTTCGGCAAGGGTGAAAAGATCTACGACGTCACCTTCGAGAACGTGCAGGCGGGTCTGCGCACCGACTATCTGTTCCGGCTCGCCAACCACCATGGCGGTATCGTCATCGGCACCGGCGATCTCTCCGAGCTCGCGCTCGGCTGGTGCACCTATGGCGTCGGCGACCAGATGGCGCATTATAATGTCAACGCCGGCGTGCCCAAAACGCTGATCCAGCATCTGATCCGCTGGGTGATCGCCTCGAAGCAGTTCAGCGGCGACGTCAACGGGACGCTCGCCTCGATCCTGTCGGCGGAGATTTCGCCGGAGCTCGTTCCGGTCAAGCCGGGTGAGAAGCCGCAGAGCACGGAAGCTTCGGTCGGCCCGTACGAACTGCAGGATTTCAATCTGTTCTACACGCTGCGCTTCGGGATGCGACCGTCCAAGATCGCGTTCATGGCGTTCCAGGCCTGGAAGGACGTCGCGGGGGGCGAGTGGCCACCGGCGTTTCCGAGCGACAAGCGGAGGGCATATGATCTCCCTGAGATTCGCCGCTGGCTCGAGGTGTTCCTGCGCCGCTTCTTCGCCTTCAGCCAGTTCAAGCGCTCGGCGATGCCGAATGGACCGAAGGTCTCGGCCGGCGGCTCGCTGTCGCCGCGCGGCGACTGGCGTGCGCCGTCGGATTCGAGCGCGGCGGCCTGGCTCGAGGATCTCGAGCGCAACGTACCGAAGTGATCTGATCGAAAAGGGCAGCTTAAAACGACTTCGCGCCGCAGGCTGATCAGGCCTGCGGCGCGAAATCGCGTTCAATCTAGAAAGCACGAGGTCCGGAGTGCCTAGGAGTCCGGACCTCGTAACCTTGCCCCAGCCTTTAGATCCCCCCGCCCCAGAAGTCCCCCAACCCCGTGGTGCGCGATCAGAAGGTGATGCCCTCAAGAGGCCGCCGATCGATGTCCCGCGATGTACGCGAGATCGAATTAGGACTCCATTCCGGATCACTACGGACTGAAAAACACTTGATCTCGCGCACAGATGCATGCGTCTGCACGCGTTGCATTTGCCGCTGCACGAAATCGATGCACGCGCGCGACACGATGTCCACATCTCCCGCGGCTTGCGGAACCCGCATTTCACCGGCCTGTCATTGAACTGGTCTAGCGCTGCTCCCGTCATCGTCGACGTCAAAGGAGCAAGCCATGTCGAAGCCGGTGTTGGGCGCCGCACTATCCATCAAATCGATCCCCGCCCATCGTGACTGGCTTCTGGAGCGGCAGCGCGATCTCGAGATCCAGGATTTCTTCCGCGCCGATCTGCTCGATGGTGACTGGCGCAGTGCCGCGACCGAGATCAAGCAGATGCTGTCGGGCCATACCGGCCGCCTCGGCATCCACGGACCGTTCTGGGGCTTCACGATCAGCAGCCACGATTCCCTGATCCGTCAGGCCGTGACCAGGCGGCTGATGCAGGGCCTTGAGGCCGCTGAATTCCTTGGCGCGACGCAGATGGTGATGCATTCGCCGTTCACGACCTGGGACCACAACAATCTCGATCTCTACCCGGACAACCGCGCCAACATCATCGAGCGCGTGAAGACGACTCTGGCGGAGGTGATCGCGCGCGCGGAAACGATCGGCTGCGAGCTCGTGATCGAGAACATCGAGGACAAGGATCCGCGCGACCGCGTGCGGCTCGCCAAGGCGCTCGAAAGCAGCAAGGTCCGCGTCTCCCTCGACACCGGCCACGCCAACTACGCCCACATCTCCACCGGCGCGCCGCCGGTCGACTACTACGTCGAGACCGCCGGCGACATGCTGACGCACGTGCATCTGCAGGACACCGATGGCTTTGCCGACAGGCACTGGGCGCCGGGCGAAGGCAACATTCCCTGGATCGCCGTATTCCGTGCACTTGGCCGGCTGACATCCAATCCGCGGCTGATCCTCGAACTCCGCAATCACGACGACGTCCGCAAGGGCGCTGCGCATCTCGCCGCGCTCGGTCTCGCTGAATAACCGCCACCACACAGGGTAGGGGTCATCATCATGAGCAAGTTCACCCGTCGCACCATCCTGAAATCCGGCGGCGCGGCTGCCGGCACGCTGCTACTGCCGCGCTTCGCAATCGGTCAGGCCGACAACCGCCCGTCGGTGACGATCGCCGTGCAGAAAGTCACCAACGCCAACGTGCTCGACGTGCTGCGCGAGCAGTCCAATGTCGGCGAACGCGTGTTCTTCTCCTCGATCTGGGAAGGCCTGATTTCCAAGAACTGGCGCGGCAATCTCGAAGCGGTGCCTGGTCTCGCCACCGAATGGCGTCGCATCGACGACAAGACCGTCGAGGTCAAGCTGCGCCAAGGTGTCAAGTTCCACAACGGCGATGAGCTGACCGCCGAAGACGTCGTCTTCACCTTCAGCCGCGAGCGCATGTTCGGCGAGACCGAGGCCAAGAGCCGCTCGACCATCCAGGCTTTCGAGAAAATCCCGACGCCGCGTCCGGGCAAGGAATTGCCGCCTGATGTGCCCGCGGTTGCACGCCGCATCTGGCCGGACCTGGTGCGCGTCGATGCCGTCGACAAGTATACGGTGCGCTTCTACAACGCGACGCCCGACGTCACGATCGAAGGCCGACTGTCGCGCTACGGCTCGGATATTATGAACCGCCGCGCCTGGGATGAATCTGCGAGCTATCTCGATTGGGCGCGCAAACCCATTACAACCGGACCGTACAAGGTCGTCGAGCTCAAGCCCGACGTGTCGCTGACGCTGGAAGCGCACGACGAATATTGGGGCGGTCGTCCGCCACTCAAGCGCATCCGCTTCCTCGAAGTCCCCGAGGTCGCGAGCCGCATCAACGGCCTGCTGTCGGGCGAATACCAGTTCGCCTGCGATATCCCGCCGGACCAGATCGCCGGCATCGAGAAGAATTCAGCGTTCGAAGTGCAGGGCGGCACCATCCTCAATCACCGCCTGACCGTGTTCGACAAGAACCACGCCGTGCTTGCCAATCCGCTGGTGCGCCGTGCCTTTACCCACGCGATCGATCGCCAGGCCATCGTCGACAGCCTGTGGGCCGGCCGCACCCGCGTGCCGAAGGGCCTGCAGTGGGAATTTTACGGTGACATGTTCATCGCCGACTGGGACGTGCCGGCCTATGATCCCAAGCTGGCGCAGGACCTCTTGAAGCAGGCCAACTACAAGGGCGATCCTATCCCGTATCGCCTGCTCAACAACTACTACACCAATCAGGTCGCGACCGCGCAGGTGCTGGTCGAGATGTGGAAGTCGGTTGGCCTCAACGTCCAGATCGAGACCAAGGAAAACTGGTCGCAGATCATGGAGCGCGCGCCGACCCGTGCCGTGCGCGACTGGTCGAACTCGGCCGCCTTCAACGATCCCGTGTCGTCGCTGGTCGCCCAGCACGGCCCGAACGGCCAGCAGCAGCAGATCGGCGAATGGACCAACGCCGAGCTGAACACGCTCTCGGAGTTCCTGGAGACCTCGACCGACCGCGCCGCGCGCAAGAAGGCGTTCCGCCGCATGCTGGAGATCGCCGAGCGCGAGGACCCCGCCTACACGGTGCTGCACCAGAACGCGACCTTCACGGCCAAGCCGAAGTCGATCAAGTGGAAGGCCGCGCCAGCATTCGCGATGGACTTCCGCGCTGGCAATTACGAGGCGTGATCCGTGGCGCCGCTGGTCAGCATCCAGGGCCTGAGCGTCGCCTTCAACGGCGTTCCAGTCCTGCGCGGCGTCGATCTCGCGCTTGGCAAGGGCGAGGCTCTCGGCCTCGTCGGCGAGTCCGGCTCCGGCAAGTCAGTCACTTGGCTTGCGGCGCTCGGCCTGCTGCCGCGGCATGCCAAAGTCTCGGGTTCCGTCCGTCTCGACGGACGTGAGCTCTTGGGCGCGCCGGCCTCCGAACTTGACAAGGTGAGGGGTGGGCGTGTCGCCATGATCTTCCAGGATCCGGCGAGCGCGCTCAATCCGGTCCTGACCATCCGCAAGCAGCTCTGCGAGGCGCTGGCATTGCATCGCGATCTTTCGGGCGAGGCCGTGAAGGCAGAAGCGCTGCGCCTGCTCAACATCGTCGGCATTCCCGACGCGGCACGGCGGCTCTCGGCCTATCCGCACGAATTCTCCGGCGGTCAAGTCCAGCGCATCATGATCGCGATGGCGCTGGCCGGAAATCCTGACGTGTTGATCGCGGACGAGCCGACCACGGCGCTCGATGCGACGATCCAGGCGCAGATCCTGGAGTTGCTCTCCAATATCCGCCGCGAGATGAGCATGGCGATGGTACTGATCAGCCACGATCTCGGCGTCGTCGCCGAAAATTGCGACCGCGTCGCCGTGATGTATGCCGGCCGCATTGTCGAGCAGGCGCCCGCCAACCAGCTCTTTGCTGATCCCGTGCATCCCTATGCCCAGGGCCTGATCGGCGCGCTGCCGCCGCTCGACGGACCGCGCCGGCGCCTGACCGCCATTCCCGGCACAGTGCCTGATCCCGCGCACATGCCCGGCGGATGCGCCTTCGCGCCTCGCTGTACTCTCTCAGTCGAACCCTGCGGCGCGGCGGTCCCGATTCTAGCACCCATATCCGATGACCGCGCAGTCGCCTGCATTCGTGCCGAAGCTTCGCGCCGAGCACTGATGGGGATTGCCGCCGAATGAGCGCGCCGCTCGTCGAAGTGTCCTCGATCTCGCGCAGCTATTCGATGCGCTCCGGAATGTTCGGCCGCAGCACGGCCGTGCATGCCGTTGATGGCGTGTCGTTGACTATTGCCAAGGGCCAGACGCTCGGTCTCGTCGGCGAGTCCGGCTCGGGCAAATCCACGACCGGTCGCATCGTGCTTGGTCTCGAGCGGCCCGATAGCGGCGACGTCCGCTTCGACGGCAAGCCGATGGCTGCGCTTGCAACGCCGGCCTGGCGTGCGCAGCGCGCGCGCATGCAGATGATCTTTCAGGATCCGCTTGGCGCGCTGGACCGGAGGTTGCCGGTCGCGACCCAGATCCGCGAGCCCCTCGACATTCACGGCATCGGCACAACCGTGGAGCGCGAGGATCGCGTCCGCGAGTTGCTGCGCGCGGTCGAGCTAACGCCGGCCCACGGCACACGCTATCCCGGCGCGCTTTCCGGCGGACAGCGCCAACGCATCGTGCTGGCGCGGGCACTCGCAACCAAGCCGGACTTCCTCGTCTGCGACGAGCCGGTCAGCGCGCTTGACGTCTCGATCCAGGCGCAGGTGGTGAACCTGCTTTGCGATCTCCAGGCCCAGCTTGGGCTGACGCTGCTGTTCATCAGCCACGATCTGCGCGTCGTCCGCCAGATCAGCAATGTCGTCGCCGTGATGTATCTCGGTCGCATCGTCGAGATCGGCAGTGCCGACGATCTGTTTGCGCGCCCGGAGCACCCGTACACACAGGCGCTGGTCTCGGCCTCGCCGGCACCGGGCCGCCGCAGCGCGGGCCGCATCGTGCTAGCGGGTGATCCGCCTAATCCGGCGGCACGTCCGCAAGGCTGTGCCTTCCATCCGCGCTGCCCGCGCGCCATCGCACGCTGCGCAAGCGAGGTGCCTGTTCTTTCCGCCGTCGGCGGCGACCGCCAAGTCGCCTGCCATCTCGTGACGGGGCCGCAAGTCCAGACGCAGGACGCTGCGTGATGGGACGTTATTTCGCCATTCGCATCGGACGTGCGGCGCTGACGATCGTCCTCGTCGTCACCTTTGCCTTTGTCGTGCTGCGTCTGTCCGGCGATCCCGCGCTGATGATTTTGGGACCGGAAGCACCGCCGGAAGTCCTAGCCGTCTTCCGCAAGGCCTGGGGCCTCGATGATCCGATCTGGTTTCAGTATATCGATTATTTCGGTGCCATCGCCAAGGGCGAGCTCGGTCGCTCCATGCGCGACGGTCGGCCGGCGATCGAGCTGGTGCTGGAGCGCATTCCGGCAACGCTGGCACTGACGCTGCCTGCGTTCTTCTTCAAGGTCGCGCTCGGAATCCCTGCGGGCATCTACGCCGCGCTGCATCGCGGCTCGGCGATCGACCGCGCCGTGATGATGACGGCCGTTGCCGGCTTCACCGTGCCGAGTTTTGTCCTTGCGCTGCTGCTCGTTCTGGTCTTCGCCGTGCAGCTCGGCTGGTTGCCCTCGGGCGGACAAGACAGCTGGCGTCACGCGATCCTCCCCATCGCGACACTCAGCCTTGGCGGCGCCGCCGTGCTGGCGCGCTTTACCCGTAGCGCGATGCTCGAGGTGCTCGGGCAGCCCTATATCCGCACCGCTTCGGCCAAGGGCGTGCCGTGGCGCAAGGTCGTGACCTCACACGCGCTGCCGAACGCGGCGATCCCGACCGTCACCATCCTCGGTTTCATGGTCGGCACGCTGATCGCCGGCGCCGTCGTGGTCGAGAGCGTGTTTGCCTGGCCGGGAGTAGGGCGCTTGCTCGTCGTGGCTGTTGCCAACCGCGACCTCGCGGTCGTGCAATGCATCTTGCTGCTGGTCGCGCTGACCATGGTTACGTCGAACCTGGTCGTCGACTTTCTGTATGGCTTCCTCGATCCGCGGCTGCGCGCCAAGGGGGCTCACGCATGAATCGAGCGCATGCATGACCGACGCCACGCTGAAGGACACGACTGTCCGCCGTCGCATTAGCCTGCCGGCGATCCCGATCTCGGTTGGTCTCGCGATCGCGTGGATCGTCGCGATGCTCGTAGTCGCAGCCTTTGCCGAGAAGATCGCGCCCTACGGCTACACCCAGCTCGACCTGCGCAACCGGCTCTCAGCGCCCGGCAATGTCGCGCATTGGCTTGGCACCGACGAACTCGGCCGCGACGTGCTGTCGCGGCTTCTCGTCTCGATCCGCATCTCACTGCTGATCGCCTTCGGCGCGACTGCGATCTCGGCCGTGGTCGGCACCACGCTCGGCTTCCTTGCTGCGCATTTCCGCGGGGTCGTTGAGCAGTTTGTGCTCATGCTGACCGACTTCCAGGCCAGCATGCCGTTCCTCATCATGGCGCTCGCCGTGCTTGCCTTCTTCGGCAACTCACTGCCGCTGCTGATCGGCCTGATGGGCCTGTTCGGCTGGGAGCGCTACGCCCGTATCGCCCGCGGCCTTGCGATCTCCGCCAATGCCCAAGGCTACGCGGCTGCCGTCCGCCAGCTCGGCGCCACGCCGGCGCGGATCTACCTGAGCCACATCCTGCCCAACATCGCCTCGACCCTGATCGTTTCGACCACCCTGGTGTTTCCCGAGGTGATCCTGATGGAATCGGGCCTGTCCTTCCTCGGCCTCGGCGTGCAGCCGCCGATGACCAGCCTCGGCAACATGGTCGGTTACGGCCGCGAATATCTGACCCGAGCGCCCTGGATCATGCTGGCGCCGGCGACCACCATCGTCATCACCACGTTGGCGGTCTCGGTCATCGGCGACTGGCTGCGAGATCGCCTCGATCCGACCCTGCAATAGAGGCCTCGGGAGCCCGCGCCGGGAGCAGGGGAGCCCTGTCCGGCCCAAGTTCCCGTTGCACCAACCCATTCCGTGCGGTATCCGGCCGGAAAGGCCTGAGGCGGCTCCAGATTTTCCCGCCCGGCCGGTCAAACCCGAGGACGGAAACGCCATGCCAGCCTATCGCTCCCGCACCACCACCCACGGCCGCAACATGGCGGGCGCCCGCGGCCTCTGGCGCGCGACGGGCATGAAGGACGGCGATTTCGGCAAGCCGATCATCGCGGTCGTCAACTCCTTCACCCAGTTCGTGCCCGGCCACGTCCACCTCAAGGACCTCGGCCAACTGGTCGCCCGCGAGATCGAGCAGGCCGGCGGCGTCGCCAAGGAATTCAACACCATCGCGGTCGATGACGGCATCGCCATGGGTCATGACGGTATGCTCTACAGCCTGCCGTCGCGCGAGCTGATCGCTGACAGCGTCGAGTACATGGCCAACGCGCACTGCGCCGACGGCCTCGTCTGCATCTCCAATTGCGACAAGATCACCCCCGGCATGCTGATGGCCGCGCTGCGCCTCAACATCCCCGCGGTGTTCGTCTCGGGCGGCCCGATGGAAGCCGGCAAGGTCAAGCTGCAGGGCAAGACCAAGGCCGTCGACCTCATTGACGCCATGGTGGCTGCGGCCGACTCCAAGGTCAGCGACGAGGACGTCAAGGTGATCGAGCGCTCGGCGTGCCCGACCTGCGGCTCCTGCTCGGGTATGTTTACCGCGAACTCGATGAACTGCCTCACCGAGGCGCTCGGCCTCGCACTGCCCGGCAACGGCACGGTGGTCGCGACGCATGCCGACCGCAAGCGCCTGTTCGTCGAGGCCGGCCACACCATCGTCGATCTCGTCCGTCGCTATTACGAGCAGGACGATGCATCTGTGCTGCCGCGCAATGTCGCGAACTTCAAGGCGTTCGAGAACGCGATGACGCTGGACATCGCGATGGGCGGCTCGACCAACACTGTGCTGCATCTGCTCGCCGCCGCCCATGAAGGCGAGGTCAAGTTCACCATGCAGGATATCGACCGGCTGTCGCGCCGCGTGCCCGTGCTCTGCAAGGTGGCGCCGTCGGTTGCCGACGTTCACGTCGAGGACGTGCATCGTGCCGGCGGCATCATGGGCATTCTTGGCGAGCTCGACCGCGCCGGCTTGATCGATACCTCGGTCTCGACCGTGCATGCGCCGACGATGAATGAAGCGCTGGAGCGCTGGGACATCAAGCGCTCGAAGAGCGAGGCGATCAGAACCTTCTATCGCGCTTCGCCCGGCGGCATCCCGACCCAGGTCGCCTTCAGCCAGGACCGCCGTTACGACGAACTCGACGCTGACCGCGAGAAGGGCATCGTGCGCAACCTCGAGAATGCCTTCAGCAAGGACGGCGGTCTCGCCGTGCTGTACGGCAACCTCGCGCAGGACGGCTGCATCGTGAAGACCGCGGGCGTCGATTCTTCGATCCTGAAATTCTCCGGTCCCGCACGCGTGTTCGAGAGCCAGGATGCGGCGGTCGAAGGCATTTTGGGCGGCAAGGTCGTCGCCGGCGAGATCGTCGTGATCATCTACGAAGGCCCGCGCGGTGGCCCCGGCATGCAGGAGATGCTCTATCCGACGAGCTATCTGAAATCGATGGGCCTCGGCAAAGCCTGCGCGCTTGTCACCGACGGCCGCTTCTCTGGCGGCTCCTCGGGCCTGTCGATCGGCCATCTGTCGCCGGAAGCGGCGGAAGGCGGCAACATCGCGCTGGTGCGCACCGGCGATCGCATCGCCATCGACATCCCAAACCGCAGCATCAACCTCGAGATATCCGACGAGGAGCTCGCGAAGCGCCGTGCTGCTGAGGAAGCGAAGGGCGATGCCGCCTGGCAGCCGGCTGCGCGCAAGCGCAACGTCTCGACCGCGCTGCAGGCTTACGCGGCGCTCACCACCAGCGCTGCGCGCGGCGCAGTGCGCGAGGTGAAGCGTCGCACGAAGTAGGCGCTGCACGGAGAGTGCATGGTCAACAAGTTCTGAACGGCCGGCGAAAGCCGGCCGTTCGCATTAAGGATGCCCCGATGAACTTCGGCAGGACTGGATTTTGCGGCGTATAATGCGGCCACCTTCGCAAATCCATTTCGGGCAATTGGGGCGCCACATAATGTCTCGTACACTTGCTGTTGTCTTCTCTACGGCTATCGCTGCGATTTCGATGACGGGCGCGGCTTCTGCCGGCTGCTACAATTGCTACGCGCCGCCGCCGTGCCAGACCTGCTATCAGCAGCAATACGTCGCGCCGCAATACCGCACCGTCGACGAGACCGTGATGGTGTCGCCCGGCGCAACCGTCGCGCATCGGACGCCCGCGCAATATCGCACCGTGATGGTTCCACAGACCGTGATGGTGGCGCCGCCGGGCGTTCAGTACGAACACATTCCGCCGCAATACGCCACGCGCCAGCGCACCGAGATGGTCTCGCCGGGCTATTCCTATTACGCGCCGGTGCAGCCGACTTGCGGCCATTGCGGCTACTAAACCAACGCAACGACAACCATCGCAACAAACGAAATCTCGCGCGGTGCCCCCTCAGGGCGCCGCGTTTTCTTTTTGGGGCTAGCCAAACGAGGCCCGGAAATGGAGGCGAATCCAACCGGGCCTCGCGACCAGCGACGCCCTGGGTGGCATCGCCGATGTCCGGGATGGCGCAAGGGTCGACTACCGAGGAATCAACCCAGGTGCTGCCAAAGCTAGAAGACCAGCCTGACGCTCGCCTGACAGGGAGAGGATGGTGACCATGCCGATACGGATAGCCTCAACTCGTGTCACCTTACGTCGGGGTCGACATCAAACGCGTGATGAATTCTTGCCTGGAGGTCTCGGACCCATCGTCCGTATTTCTACGGAAGACGTTGTTCTCAGAACCTTAAATCGACTGGGTTCCAATGCGGAACTATTGGGAGAAACCCGCCAAGGACTAGGAAGGTCATTGTGTTGAAACTGATTAGGCTCTTTGTTCTCGACGACGCAGGAGCAACTGCGATCGAATACGCATTGATCGCGGCAGGTATTGCGCTTGCGATCATCACCGCGGTCAACAACCTCGGCACGCAAGTGAATACGATGTTCGGCTCGGTGAGTTCTTCGCTGAAATAGGCCAGCACGTGAACCGGCAGGCCCCGAAAATGCAGCGTCGGGGCCGTGTCGGGTCCAAGTTCGCGTTGCGTTCGGAAAGGGTATCCGCTAAGTGCCTGATCCTCTGGAAGGGTGGCCGAGTGGTTTAAGGCACCGGTCTTGAAAACCGGCGTGCCTGCAAGGGTACCGTGGGTTCGAATCCCACCCCTTCCGCCAGTATCCAATCCTCCAGACTTAAAGGACTAACTCCCAGGATAATCTGCCGATTTGCGGCTCTCCATGCAAAGCTAACGTGGAAAGCTACGATGCTTAGCTACGAAATGGCTCGCGCTCGACGCTTTGCACAGATCTCGGTCGGCTACGATTCTCAAAGAAGACGTTGTGGCGCCGAGAGTCAGGTCGGCAACGGGCCTTGGCAGGCATTCCTGGCGCGGTCGTCTATCGCAGAAAACGGCGGTGCCTCCGCTCGACCGGTTCTCCACTAAAAACTATTCGCAGTGGGCCTCCATCAAGTGTCCATGAGATGGACGTCCCCATGCACATGCCTTCAGGCCTTGCAGCGCGGGAGTTCGACATTGCGCTAGGACACCCGAGGCCGCGCATCGACGCTGGCGAGACCTGAAGTCCCGTGAAGCAAAAATCCCGACAAACTCTCGTTTTCAGCCAAGGCGGCATTATGCGGGCGAGGGGGGCGGCTCCTCCAATTTTCTCTAGACTTGCCAGTACATGCTGGTAAATCATGTGATTTATATGCATATTTTGGCTCTCCTGCACTGTTGGGAACGTTCCGTGACGCCCGAAAACAGCACCTTGAATATTGGCCTGCGCCTCCGGCGTGCCCGGTTGTCCAAGGGGCTGCGCATGAGAGACCTGGCGCAGGTCGTCGGATGTGACGAGAGCATGATTTCCAAGATCGAGGCTGGAAAGGTCATGCCGTCGCTACCGATGCTCGACAAGATGGTCCACGCGCTCGACCGCGATATGGCGTCTTTCTTTGGCTTGAAGATTGACGATTACAAGTTGGTACAGAAGCCCGAAGACCGGCTCAAAGTGCCCGTGGACGCGCTGCGCGGCGGCTCGGGTGTGACCTATGAGCGGCTGGTACCGATCGCCGCGGGCAATCTGCTCGAAGGCAACATCCATGTGGTTGCCCCGGGCGGCGAGAAGGTCGATCTCATCACCCATCAGGGCGAAGCCGTCGGCTATCTCGTGTCGGGAACTATCGAGCTCACCATCGACGACACCACATATCTGATGACGGCCGGCGACTCCTTCTTCTTCAAGGCCTATCTGACCAACTCTTATCGCAATGTGGGGTCAGACGAGGCGCGGATCGTCTGGGTCAACACGCCGCAGGTCCACTGAGGCCGATCGTGCCAATGCATGAATTGCATGCATGTGGCGAAAACTGAAGCAGCGATAGCTCAAGATCGCTTCTTTCACCGCGCTAGCGCGAAGATGTTACGTTCCCAAAACCTCTGATTTGAGAACTAATCCGCTCGATCACTAGAGCGAACGAGCTGGCATAGCGCTTGCTTAACCTTTTACGTGACTGTGATGCATGTCGATTGCCCCCGACTGCGTCTGACGTCGATGGGGCCCGATCACGTTGATGCGCTCCGGCAACGATGCCGGCGCCTTCGTGAGTAACGGCAGGCGAACCACTGATGGCTTTCGTTTGGAAACGTTTGCTGGGCACCGTCCCGAGCCTGATCGGAGTCGTCGTTCTCACATTCTTCATTTCGCACGCGCTGCCCGGCGATCCTGCGGCGTTCTTCGCTGGGCCCGCCGCGAACGCCGCATCGATCGAGAACATCCGCGCCACGCTTGGCCTCGACCGTCCGTTGCCGGTGCAGTTCCTGCACTACGTGATTGATCTCGCGCACGGCAATCTTGGCCGATCGCTCACCACCGGCCAGCCGGTGCTGACCGATCTGGTCGAGCGGCTGCCAGCGTCGCTCGAATTGTCATCCTTCGCGCTGCTGTTTGCGATCAGCATTGCTATCCCAATGGGCGTGTGGGCCGCGACCCGCATCAACGGCGGGGTCGATCATGCCTGCCGCGGGCTGGTCACCGTGAGCGCTGCGTTCCCGACCTTCTTCGTCGGCCTGCTGTTCGTCTACATCTTCTATTTCCTGCTCGGCTGGGCGCCGCAGCCGCTCGGCCGCCTGAATGAAATCGCTTTCTCGCCGCCACCGCACATCACCGGCGCCTATACTGTCGATGCACTCATTGCGGGCGACTGGCCGGTGTTCCGTGCGGCGTTGTCCCAACTGATCCTGCCGGCGATATCGCTCGGCCTGTTCGCGCTGGCGCCGATCGCGCGCATCACGCGGGCAGCGATGCTGGAGGCACTGGGTAGCGACTTCATCCGCACCGCGCGCGCCAGCGGGCTCCCGGTCCGCAAGATCCTGATGACCTACGCATTCCGTAACGTGCTGCTGCCGGTGAGCAGCGTGCTCGGCATGGTGTTCTCGTTCCTGCTCGGCTCCAACGTGCTGATCGAACAGGTATTCGGCTGGCAGGGCGTCGGCGCCTATGCGGTGTCAGCCGTGATCGCTTCTGACTACGCCGCAGTCCAGGGCTTCGTCCTGATGATGGCGATGCTCTACGTGTTGCTCAATCTAGCGGTCGACATCTTCGCGACGCTGGTCGATCCCCGCGTCCGGTACGAGGGTTGAGCGATGAGCATGGTCACGCTCGCCCGCAACACCGGTTATGCCTTTGGCGAAAATCGCCTGACGCTGGTCGCCGTGATCATTCTGGCGCTGCTCGGGCTGTTCGCGATCTTTGGCCCTTACATCGCGCCCTATGATCCGCTGCTGACCTCCGCTACCACCAAGCTCGCGCGACCAAGCGCGCTGCATCCGTTCGGCACCGATGCGCTCGGCCGCGACATCCTCAGCCGCGTCATCGTGGCGACGCGCCTCGACCTTGGCATGGCGATCTCGGCGGTGGCGCTGTCGTTCGTGGTGGGCCTCGCGCTCGGCTCGCTGGCCGGCTATTTCGGCGGCTGGACCGACCGCATCATTGGCCGCGCCATGGACACCATCATGGCGTTTCCACTTTTCGTACTGGCGATGGGCATCGTGGTGGCGCTCGGCAACAGCGTCGCCAACATCATCATCGCCACGATGATCATCAACCTGCCGTTCTACTGCCGCTTCGCGCGCGCCGAGGTGAACGTGAGGCGCGAGCTCGGCTATGTCGAGGCGGCGCGCATGGGCGGCAACGGAGCGCTGCGCGTCCTCGTCAACCACATCGTGCCAAACATCCTGCCGCCGATGATGGTGCAGGCCTCGCTCAACATGGGCTGGGCGATCCTCAACGCCGCCGGCCTGTCCTTCATCGGGCTCGGGGTGCGGCCGCCGACGCCGGAGTGGGGCATCATGGTGTCGGAAGGCGCCAGCTACATCATTTCCGGTGAGTGGTGGGCCTTCATGTTTCCGGGCGCCGCGCTGGTGCTTGCGGTGTTTTCCTTCAACATGCTTGGCGACGGACTGCGTGACCTGCTCGATCCGAGGAAGCGCGTCTGATGGCACAGCTCGAGATCGACAACCTCTCTCTGGAGTTCCGCACCCGTCACGGCGTGGTGCGGGCGCTCGACAGCGTGAGCCTGTCCGTGACGCGCGGCGAGATCGTCGGCGTGGTCGGTGAAAGCGGATCCGGCAAGTCGGTGACCGCCTACACCGTCATGGGCCTCAACGATGAAGCCGCTCGGATCACCAAGGGCAGCATCACGATGGGCGGAATCGATCTTCTGGCCGCGCGGCCGGAAGCGATGCGCGAGATTCGCGGCCGCGAGATGGCAATGATCTTCCAAAGCCCCCGCACGGCGCTCAATCCGATCCGTAAGATCGGCAAGCAGATTGAGGATGTGCTGCAAGAGCATGCCGGTTTGCCGAGCCGCGAGCTTAGGAAGGCGGCGATCGCGGCCCTGGCGCGGGTCCGCATTCCCGATCCCGAGCGCCGAGCGGAGGCCTATCCGTTCGAGCTCTCGGGCGGGATGTGCCAGCGCGTGATGATCGCGATGGCGCTGGCCTGCACGCCTTCCGTGCTGATCGCGGATGAGCCCACGACAGGGCTCGATGTGACGACGCAAGCCGTGATCATGGACCTGATTAGGGAGATGAGCAGGTCGACGCGAATGTCGACGCTGCTGATCACCCACGATCTCGGCCTCGCCGGCGAATATTGCGACCGGATCGCGGTCATGCATGCCGGGCACATCGTCGAGATAGGGACGACCGAAGAGCTCCTGAGCCATCCGGCGCATCCCTATACGCGCCAGCTGCTCGCCGCGACGCCCGTTCCGGAATCCCGTCTCGACGACCTCAACGCCATTCCCGGCCATCTGCCAGATCTGCGTGGTGCGTTGCCGCCGTGCCGCTTCAGCGGTCGCTGTGAGCGGCGACAGCCGATCTGCGATGAGACGGAGCTGCCCTGGACCGAATTGTCGCCCGCGCACCTCGTGCGCTGCCGGTTTCCGCTGTCATGACACCGCTGCTCGAAGTCAAATCGCTGTCCAAGTTTTACCCGATCAAGCGGGGAGGGCGCGGCGCGCGGCTGCACGCGGTCGACGATGTGGATCTGACCATCGGCGCCGGCGAAAGCGTCGGCCTGGTCGGCGAGTCCGGCTGTGGCAAATCCACCATGGTTCGCCTGCTTGGCCGACTGATCGATCCGACGGTCGGCCAGGTCCTGATCGGTGGTGAGGATCTCACCGCCGTGACGCAAGCGCAGTTTGCTGCCTCGCCGAGCCGACGGCGCATTCAGGTCGTGTTCCAGGACGCGACCGAAAGCCTCAATCCCTCGTTTCGCGCGTTTCAAGCTATCGCCGATCCGCTGAAACGGCTGCTCGGCATGACCAACGGAGCCGAGTTAGATAAGCGGGTGCGCGCCACGGCGGCGCTGGTCGGATTGCCGGAAGAGCTGCTGCAGCGCTACCCTCATCAGCTGTCGGGCGGCCAGCGCGCACGCGTCGGCATCGCGCGCGCCGTCGCGGTCGAACCATCGCTGCTGATCCTCGACGAGCCGACCTCTGCGCTCGACGTGTCGGTCCAGGCCGTGATCCTGCGGTTGCTCGCCGACCTGCGCGCCCGGCTGTCGATGAGCTATTTGTTCGTGTCGCACGATCTCAACGTGGTGCGGCTTCTCTGCTCGCGTGTAGTCGTGATGTATCTCGGCAAGATCGTCGAGATCGCGCCGGCCGAGATGCTCTTCACTGCGCCGAGGCACCCCTACACGCAGGCCCTTGTTGCCGCGATCCCGGATCCGGCACGGCGCGGTGAAGCGCGCGTCAGGCTCGACGGAAGTCCAAGCAGCCCCATCGATCCGAATCCCAACGTCTGTCGCTTTTACGGCCGTTGTCCAAAGGGGGCCGATATTTGCGCCAGAGCCATGCCGCCACTTCGCGCGGTTGGCCCGGACCATTTCGCCGCCTGCCATTTTGCTCCTTTGCCACCTGGAGAAACCAATGAGCGCTGATAACGAGATCTGCCGCATGGACGCCGTGACCGTCGCGGCGAAGGTCAAGGACAAGACGCTTTCTGCTGCCGAGGTCACGGAAGCCGTTCTGCGCCGCATGGAGAAGCTCGAGCCCCACATCCATGCCTTCTGCACGCCGACGCCTGATGTGGCGCGCGCTGCCGCCGCCGCGGTCGACGCCAAAATCGCAGCCGGCAAGGATCCGGGCCTGCTGGCGGGCGTGCCGATCGGGATCAAGGATCTCGTCGCCACGAAGGACATCCTGACCGTGATGGGCTCGCCGCTCTACCGGGACTTCGTGCCTGATGAAGACGATATCGTGGTTGAGCGGCTGAAGGACGCCGGTGCCGTGATCATCGGCAAGACCAACGTGCCGGAGTTCGGTTACAGCGGCGTCGGTCACAACCCGGTTTTCTCGGCAACGCGCAATCCCTGGAATCTCGACATGACCTCCGGTGGATCGAGCGCAGGCTCGGGTGCATCGGTCGCAGCGGGCGTCGCGCCGTTTGCGATCGGTTCGGACGGCGGCGGATCGATCCGGATTCCTTCTGCGCTCTGCGGGCTGTACGGGATCAAGGCCTCTATGGGCCGCGTGCCGCTCTACCCGGGTTGCCGCGATGAGCGCTATCCCGGCGTGTCAAGCTGGGAATCGCTCGAACATGTTGGTCCGATGAGCCGGACCGTGGCCGACTCGGCGCTAATGCTCAACGTGATCACCGGACCCGACCCGCGCGATCGCTATTCGATTCCGGCTGCCGACTTCGACTATGTCGCCGCCACCAAGGAAAGCATCAAGGGTCTTCGCATCGCCTATAGCGAAGACTGGGGCTATGCGCCGGTTGACCCGGAGGTGCGTCGCGTCGTCTCCGAGGCGGTGCGTGTGTTCGAGACTGATCTCGGCTGCACGGTCGAGCGTGCTAGTCCCGGATGGGATGATCCGTTCCCGCACTTCTGGACGATCGTTGCCGGCGACACCGATCTCACCGGCATGCGCCGCATGATGAAGGGACGCAAAAAAGAGATGTCGCCGCACCTCGTCGCTCTGCTGGAGCGGAAGTGGACGGCGGAAGAATTCACAGACGCCAAGATGATGCGGCAGATGGTCTGCAACCGCATGTGGCGGTTCATGGCCAACTACGACCTGCTGATCACGCCGACGCTCGCAGTACCGGCGTTCCCGCTCTACATGCAGGGCCCCGAGATCATCGAAGAGAAGATGGTCACGACTGGCGACTGGCTCTGCTTCACCTTCATCTGCAACCTGACCGGTCAGCCGGCGGCGACCATTCCCGCTGGCTTCACCAAGACCGGCCTGCCTGTCGGCATGCAGATTATCGGCCGCCATCTGGCTGATAGCACCGTGCTCGCGGCCTCC
The DNA here is from genome assembly GCA_023387695.1 of Pseudomonadota bacterium. GTDB lineage: Bacteria > Pseudomonadota > Alphaproteobacteria > Rhizobiales > Xanthobacteraceae > Bradyrhizobium. The sequence goes on from JAEWHT010000152.1 coordinate 23,567, forward strand.
GGCGCGTTCGAACAAGCGCGTCCGTGGGCTCACAAATGGCCGAAGCTACTGGGCGACCTCGGTCTCTGATGCTGCCGTCACGTTCCCACTCACATATCCAGGAGGATGCACGACATGAAGCTCGATCGTAGACTTCTCACAGCGGCGCTGCTCACAGCGTCCGCTGCCTTGCCCGGCGCTTCTGCGCTCGCGGCCGAAATCGCCAAGGACACGATGGTCATCGTGTCCGAGATGGGCCCCAACGGCCTCGACACGATGGTGCCGACCGCCAACGATCACAGCCGCATGGTGGTGTGGCAGGCTTACGACCGGCTCGTCAGCCATGGCGAGAAGAAGCTGGCTGATGGCACGGTGTCGTATGATGCCAAGGTCATGACGCCGGAGCTGGCCGAAAGTTGGGAAGCCGCCGAGGACGGCAAGACCTACATCTTCCACCTGCGCAAGGATGCCACGTTCCACGATGGCAGCCCGGTCACGGCCAAGGACGTCAAATGGTCGTTCGACCGCGCTATCGCCGCCGGCGGCTTTCCGGCGGTGCAAATGGCGGCGGGATCGCTGGTCAAGCCCGAACAGTTCACGGTGGTCGACGATCACACCTTTAAAGCGACCTTCGACCAGTTCAACAAGCTGACAATGCCCGACCTCGTCGTTCCCGTGCCCGTCATCGTCAATTCAGAGCTCGCCAAGAAGCATGCAACGCCACAGGATCCCTGGGCGTTCGAGTGGGTATCACGCAACGATTGCGGCGGCGGCGCGTACAAGGTCGAGTCCTGGTCGCCCGGTCAACAGACCGTGTTCACCCGGTTCGACGCCTGGAAGTCTGGCCCGCTGCCCCAGCTCAAGCGCGTGATCTATCGGCAGATCGCTTCGGCGGGTACGCGCCGTGCGCTGCTGGAAAAGGGCGACGTCGACATGTCAGTCGGCCTGCCCCCGAAGGACTATGCTGAGCTGGCAGAGCAGGGGAAGGTCGCGATCATCGGCGTTCCCGTGCAGAACGACCTCGTGTTCGTCGACATGAACGTCAAGATCGCCCCGTTCGACAATCCCAAGGTGCGCGAAGCGATCTCCTACGCCATCCCCTACAAGGAGATCGTGAGCTCCGCGCTCTACAATCGCGCCAAGCCGATGTTCGGTGGCGACCCTGATAAACCCTATCCGGATGCGACGTGGCCAGTTCCGATCAAGCATGGCCAGGATCTGGCGAAAGCCAAGCAATTGCTGACCGAGGCCGGCTTCCCCAACGGCTTCAAGACCACGCTGTCGATCGATCTGTCGGAATCGACCGTGCGTGAGCCGACCGCCATCCTGATCCAGGAAGCGCTGAAGACGATTGGCGTCGAGCTCACAATCGAGAAGGTGCCCGGCTCGAATTGGTTCGCCCAGATGGCCAGCAAGACGATGCCGATGGTCATCGCCGAATTCTACGGCTGGCTCGACTACCCCGACTACTTCTTCTTCTGGACGTTCCATGGCGGCAACAACTCGGTGTTCAACACTGCCAACTACGTCAACCCCAGCCTCGACAAGGTGATCGACGAGGCGCGCTTCACGCGCGACCCCGAGATCTACAAGACCAGCCTGAACAAGATGGTCGACATCGTCATGACCGATCTGCCGCGCATCCCGCTCTACACCCGCTTTGCGGACTATGCGGTGCAGAAGAACGTCAAGGGCTTTGAGTACTGGTTCCACACCCATCCCGACTTCCGCAAGCTCTACAAGGAATGAGGCGACGGCAAGCGCGCTTGATCGGGCGCGCTTGCCTTTCAATCGGGAAAACACCGTGCAAGACACGCTCGGCGCCTTCATTCCAGGTCCCATCCTTCAGCGCGCTCCGCATCGGCCAGGCCCGCTGTCGGGCCTGACCTTTGCGGTCAAGGACCTGTTCGATGTCGCAGGCACCGTGACCGGCTGCGGCAATCCGGACTGGGCCGCCACGCATGAGGTCGCAAAGGGCGACGCCTGGGCGGTCGACCGTATGCTTGACGCGGGCGGAGCGTTGACCGGCAAGACCATCACCGACGAAATCTCGCTCGGACTGCTCGGCATCAACAAATTCTATGGCACGCCGCTCAACCCGCGCGCGCGGGACCGTGTTCCGGGTGGCTCGTCGAGCGGCTCCGCCTCGGCCGTCGCCGGCGGCCTGGTCGATATTGCCTTGGGGACGGATTCTGGCGGCTCGGTACGCGTGCCGTCCAGCTTCTGCGGGCTCTACGGGCTTCGGCCGACGCACGGTCGGATCTCCGTCGCCGGCATGATGACCCAGGCACCGTCGTTCGATACCGTCGGCTATTTCGCGCGCGATGCGACGGCGTTCGCGCGGGTCGGCGCGGTGCTGCTCGACGAGGAGGTGCCCGACGCCCTGCCGACCGAGATCATCATTGCGTCCGACTGCTTTGCCATCGCCGACGCGCCGGTGCAGGGCGCTCTCCAGCCGGTCGTTGATCGGCTACGTCAGGCCGCTGCGACCACCGTGTCACCCCTGGCCGAAGGCGAGCTTCGCGATTGGGCGCGGCATCAGCGCATCCTGCAGAGATGCGAATTCCAGGCAACCTTTCGCGATTGGGTTGATCGGGTGAACCCGCGGTTCTCCTCGGAGGTCGCTGGTGCGTTCGCCGACGACGGTCGCACGCCACCGGCCGAGCTTGCGGCCGCCAAGACCTTTCGCGACGTCGCGTCGAAGCGGCTCGAAGATTTGCTCGACGGGCGACGCATGCTGTGCCTGCCGACGTCACCCATTCTGCCGATCAGGCGCGACGCGCGCCTGTCGGAGATCCGTGCAGCAGTGCATGGGATCGTGGACTTGACGGGTATCGCCGGCCTCACGGGGCTGCCCCAAGTCAATCTGCCCGTCGCGACGTCAGGCTCTATTCCGGTCGGGCTGTCTCTTATCGGTTGGCGCGGCGGTGATGCGGCACTGATCGCCACGGCGCGGACCCTGGCTCGGGAGTTCTCGGTAGGGCTGTTCGAGGAGCGCGAATGACTGACGTCAGGGACACAAGGACGCTCACGCTCGATGGCGCGCTCAAGGTGCTCAACGCGGCCATCACGGAAGCCACCCGCATCGGGCAACCGATGTGTATCGCAGTGGTCGATACTGGCGGCAATCTCTTGGCGTTCGGACGCATGGACGGTTCGAAAGGACTGAGCGTCACGTCATCCATCAACAAGGCGCGGACGTCGGCTCTGTCCGGTGTGCCGACCGGCGGCGCTCACGCAGATGTGGAGATTCAGGTCACCTTGGCGCACGAAAGTCGTTGGACCAATCTGATCGGTGGTTTGCCCATCCGCGTCGATGGATTCATTCTTGGCGCAGTGGCGGCAGGCTCCGGGTCGGGCACGCAGG
>JAEWHT010000166.1 GCA_023387695.1 Pseudomonadota bacterium
CCGGCCGCGAGCCCCTCGCCGGCGGCAAGCCCGACGCCCGCACCGCAGAAATAGCCGCGGACGTTTCAGCCTTCGTTCAGGAACGATCGGCGATAGCTGCTGACGGCACTGCCACGCTCGCAAAAAGGTCATGCCCTCATAAGGACATGAGGCCATGACAGTTGAGAAACCGCGCGGCAGAGGTATGCTCCATTTGCCGCGGACTCGGTCGGATCTCGGGGTCGGATCCGCAGCCCTGCCATTTCAGCCCCTTTTGGTTTAGCCGCGATGCGCGTTGTCGCCGCCGTTCTGTTGCTCGTGTCCGTGCTCCACGCCGGCCTGTGGGGTGTCCTGCGCGACAGGGAACCCGCGCCGGACTTCAAGGGCCTGTTGCCAAGTCTCTCCTACACGCCGTTCGAGCCAGGACATGTCGTCGACAACAATGTCGATCCCGACAAGATTCGCGCGGACATGAAGAAGCTCTCGACCCTCACGCGGGCCATCCGGTCCTATGCAGCGACTGAGGGCAACGAGCTGGTGCCACCGATTGCCGCCGAGTTCGGTCTCAAGGTCACGGTCGGCGCGTGGATCAACAAGGACGAGGACCGCAACGAGCGCGAGATCAAGGCCGCCATCGAGCTCGCCCGCAAGAACAGCAACGTCAACGGCGTCGTCGTCGGCAACGAGGTGATCTATCGCGGCGAGCAGAAGGTCGAAGACCTCATCGAGATGATCAAGAAGGTGAAGAGCGCGGTCCGCGTGCCCGTCACCACCGGTGAGATCTGGAACATCTGGCGCGACAATCCCGACCTTGGCTCCAACGTCGATTTCATCGCCGCCCACGTGCTGCCCTATTGGGAAAATTTCCGCTCCGACCAGGCGGTCGACCAGGCGGTGGATCGCTACAATTTGTTGCGCAACCAGTTCCCGGGCAAGCGCATCGTCATCGCCGAATTCGGCTGGCCGAGCGCGGGTTACAATCTGCGTAACGCCGACCCCGGTCTGTTCCAGCAGGCGCTGACGCTGCGCAATTTCGTCGGCCGCGCCGAAGCGCTCGGCATGGAATACAACATCGTCGAAGCGATCGATCAGCCCTGGAAGTTCTTTGAAGGCGGCGTCGGTCCCTACTGGGGCATCCTCAACGCCAGCCGCGAACCGAAATTCGCCTGGACCGGTCCGGTCGAGAATCCCGACTATTGGAAGCTGATGACGATCGCGCTGCTGGTCGGCATCCTGCTGTCGCTGCCGATCCTGCGGCTGCAGCAGCCGACTGCGAAACAGGCGCTTCTGCTGTCGGCCACCGCCAACGGCGTCGGCGCCTGGGCTGCGACCGTGTTCGCGTTCTGGAACGGGCATTACTTCGTCTTCGGCTCAGCCTTCGCGCTGACGCTCGGCATGATTCTGCTTGTTCCTCTCGTCCTCATCGCAATGGCCCGCATCGACGAGATCGCAGCCGTCGCGTTCGGCCGGCCGCCGCAGCGGCTCCTCACGAAGGGCAAGCCGATCGAGAATGTGCCCGAGAATTACTATCCCAAGGTCTCGATCCACATCCCTGCCTATTTCGAACCGGTCGAGATGCTGAAACAGACGCTCGATGCGCTGTCGCGGCTCGACTATCCGAACTACGAATGCGTCGTCATCATCAACAACACGCCGGATCCGGCGTTCTGGCAGCCGATCCAGGATCATTGCCGCGCGCTCGGTGAACGCTTCAAGTTCATCAACGCCGAGAAGGTGCAGGGCTTCAAGGCCGGCGCGTTGCGCATCGCCATGGACCGCACCGCAGTTGATGCGGAGATCATCGGCATTCTCGATGCCGACTATGTCGTCGACCCCGACTGGCTGAAGGATCTCGTGCCGGCCTTCGCCGACCCGCGCGTGGGCCTCGTGCAGGCGCCGCAGGAGCACCGCGACGGCGACCTGTCGATCATGCACTACATCATGAACGGCGAATATGCCGGCTTCTTCGACATCGGCATGGTCCAGCGCAACGAGCTCAACGCCGTCATCGTGCACGGCACGATGTGCCTGATCCGCCGCGCGGCGATGGACATGGCCGGTGGCTGGTCCAGCGACACGATCTGCGAGGACAGCGATCTCGGCCTTGCGATCCAGGAACTCGGCTGGACCACCCACTACACCAACTATCGCTACGGCCAGGGCCTCCTCCCAGACACCTATGAGGCCTTCAAGAAGCAGCGTCATCGTTGGGCCTATGGCGGCTTGCAGATCGTCAAGAAGCACTGGCGACATTTCCTGCCTGGAAAGAGCCGGCTCACGCCCGACCAGAAGCGCGAATATGGACTTGGCTGGCTCAACTGGCTCGGGGCCGAAAGCCTTGGCGTGGTCGTGGCGCTGCTCAACCTCGTTTGGGTGCCGATCGTCGCCTTCGCCGATATCGCCATCCCCGACAAGATCCTGACGCTCCCGATCATCGGCGCCTTTGTGGTCTCGCTCGCGCACTTCCTGTCGATGTACCGCGCGCGTGTCGCGATCAAACCCGGCCAGATGCTGGGCGCCATGATCGCCGCCATGAGCGTGCAATGGACGGTGTCGCGCGCGGTGGCACAGGGCCTCATCACCGAGCACATCGCGTTCGCCCGCACCTCCAAGGGCGGGTTGTCACGGATGTCGATCGAGTTCCAGGCGTTTTGGGAGGCCGTGATCGGCACCCTGCTGCTGGTCGGCGCCGGCGTACTGATCGCCTCCAACTCGTTCCGCCAGATCACCGAGATCTACATCTTTGCTGGCGTCCTGGTGCTGCAGAGCCTGCCGTTCCTCGCGGCAGTCGCGATCGCAATCCTCGAGCTCAGTCGCATCAACTCGTTCCAGTTCTGGCGTGACAGCGCGATCCGCACCGCCGAGCTGATCGGCCTGCGTCCGGTCGCTCTGCCGACCCCCGCAGGCACCGCACAGCCGGTACCGAGCGAGGTACGGCGGGAGGCGAACTGACTTCGACGTGGATGGCGGGCCAACAATCGGATTGAGAAGACAAGGCTAAGCGGCGGAATTCCAAGACGAATCCCAGCCACTGCCATCATCTTCGGCAACCATGCCTGCTATTGACCTCAGCGCCCCATCCCCCTACACAGCGCGGGCCGAAAGCATGATCCGGAAACAGCCGGTTTTCCCCGTGACGCAGACTTAAGCGGTGCGGCAAGACATGCTTCTCGAATGTCCGAAGACGATGGCGATCGATCGTTAAGCCATCAGCGGCCATGGGAGCGCGTAGCTCAGCCGGTAGAGCACGTGACTTTTAATCACGGGGTCCTGGGTTCGAGCCCCAGCGCGCTCACCAAGCCAAATCAAAGACTTAGCTCCGATCTTCCCTGACGACAAAAATACGTGTGTGGGCAGTGTGTTGGCAAATCGATTGCCGCTCGATTTTGCGGAAGGCCGGGCCGTGAGATTGATGCCGAGGATTCGCGCGCCGTAGACTCGCACCCATTGCAAGGGGCGCAGCGATGGCAGTTCTCTTCTGGATTTTTGGCGCGATCGTCGTCGCCGTCCTGGTCGCGCTGATTGTCGTCGGCGCGGCGGCGATCCTCAAGCCCCGAGCGTAACGCAGCGGGGTATTGCTGGCACTCGGCCGGCGGCGCACTGTCGGCACGTGCTTGGATCAAGGGCCCCGCAAGGTCACGCCCTCAAGCTGGAATGCGAGGCTCCCCGCAAGGGATACAGCCGACAGATGCCCCCTGCTCTGCAGGACACGGCGCCGACCTGACCGCCACCCGTGAGCCTTCACGCGGTGGATTTCGTGTTACCCAATCATTGCGACTCTGCCCGCCCCGCGTTAGAGCGAGTAGCGGCTCAACCAAAGGCATCACTTTGACCGTCATAGTCACCGCCAAAGTCAACGACGGCATCGTTTTGGCCGCTGACAGCGCGGCGACATTTTTTGATGCCGAAGGGCACGCACTCAAAATCTACAACAACGCCAACAAGATCTTCAATCTGGTGAAGGTTTGGCCGATCGGCGCATGCGTTTATGGTAGCGGTGGCATCGGTTCGGCGTCGGTGGAAACGCTTTCCAAAGATCTTCGCAAGCGCTTCGGCGATCAGGCTGACGTTGCTTATTTCTTGGATCGGAATGCGTACACAGTGCAGGAAGTCGCCATCAAGGCTCGCAGGTTCTTGTTCGAAGAATGCTACTTGACGGCATACGAGGAACCGCCGGCGAACTTCGTCATGGGCTACCGAGTGTGCGGCTATTCAGCCCAATCGTCGAGTTCCGAGATTTGGGAGTTCATGATCCGTGGCGCCGAATGCGCTGAGCCCCACCAGGTGTTGGCAGAAACCGAGTTCGGCTTGAGGTGGGCTGGCGATAATGAAGCGCTTGACCGGTTGCTTCTTGGGGCAAGTGGAAGCCTGCGCGATCTGGCGATAGAGAACGGCGCTACGCCGGAACAAGCCCACGACGCATATTTACAGATTATTAACCGCACCGGGATCAGCTGGATCATCCCGGCGATGCCGATTCAGGACGCAATCGACGTGGCCAGATTTGCTGTTGAAACCTCGGCCAAGTTCACCCGTTACGGAATAAGAGCTGAGACCATCGGAGGCCCAACCGAGCTTGCTGCTATTACCAAGCATGAGGGCTTTAAGTGGGTCGCTCGGAAGCACTACTATCCCGAAGGCTTGAATAGGGAAACAAACCATGGGCAATGACATGATGGCTCGCTACGCCGCGGAGGCACAGGCTGAGGCCAAGGCTGATCGTCATGATGCTCCGAAACCGCCGCGCGGCGGCGACTATAGCGCCCAAGCCATTCTGGATTACCGAGTGCCCGCGCGGGGGCCAGCAGGCGGTGCGGTTGAATCCAACCGACAGAAAGACCAGTCCAGCGATCTGCTTTGGCGGCGATCCAAAGAAGAGCGCGGTCGGTAGCTTTTCACATCGACTACGCTCAGTAGCTCCCGCGCGTTCCGGGACACCAGTAATCGACAATTTGACTCTCGACGGCGGCTAAGTTGGATGGCGCCATGCTGCGCCGCCGCCCAGACCGAACCGAACCTGACGGCCGCCCGGTCAAGATCACGCTGGGCGATCTCCGCTCAACGGGCGTGCGTGATCTGCTCGTGTTCTGCCAGGACTATCGCTGCAGCCACAACGTCAGGCTCTCCGCCGAATACGTCGACCGATGGCCGGACGAACTCAGGATCTCGCAGCTTGAGCCGCGGTTCGTCTGCACAGCTTGCGGCATGCGGGGGTCCATTATCGTCGCCGGTGGCGACGGCACGAAGCAAGCCATTCTTGGAACCGCGCGCTGATGGGCTGGTCCGACACCTTCGAGGAGCCGATCGTGCTGCCGAGCGGCGGCAAGCTAGTGACCCTGCGCGATGCGGGAGAGTATATCGCCGCCTTGCCGAAGAAGGAGCACGCCGCGCCGGAATGGCAAGCAGCCATGCAGGCTTTGATCCTGGTCGGTGAAAACGACGGTCCAACGATGCTTGCCCGGATCGGCGTCATGCGCGCGCTGAACCGGCACTATGTCCCGCCACTCAACCCGAAGGGTAAAGAGCCGCACTGGGGTCGACGCAAGCTGAAAAGAGACGAATGAGGCCCGCCAGCGTGAAACCGGCGGGCCCCGTGTGTCAGTCATTATGCACAATTGCGATCAGACAACCCGTTGAAGCAACAGCATGTTCTCCACCCCGTCGTTAATATTCAAGAACCACGGGACACAGCAACGGATCGCGATCGGAGCGTGAACGTCAATCCGCCATGACGTTGATGGCCGCCGTCGACATCGACAAGAGCAGAGTTTGGAGATCGAGATCGTCGAACGTCGTATCCTTGTGCTCAATTACCTCCCGCGCATGGCACGCAAGCGACAGGAGCCCCTGCAACGATGTCGGTACGGTCTCTGCCAGTTCGAGAGTTGTGGCCGCGAGATGATCTGCCGCTACGTTAGTCACTGTGTCGTGGTCGCCGTCAGGACTGATGCTGTCGAGATACTTCACAAAGCGCTTCCTGCGGCCATCTTCGAGCGATTCCAAAGGCCCAAACTTTTTCTCAGCTAGCCTCCTCAGACGCCGAGCCTCCGCAACGGCTGCCGACATTTGCTCAAGGGCGTTCTTGTGGACCTGGATCGCCGCAAAGATCGGATCCTCCTCCTCGGACCGGGCACGGCTGGCAGTGGCGACGACTGCAGTAGTGGAAATGATCATGTTCACGACGCTTCTCCTCGATACGCTTACGGGTACGCCCGGCACATGCGCGGGTGCGCGATCATCGCGTCGCGGTGGTTCGATGTCATTGGTCATGGTTGGCTCTGGATCAAACCGGCTTCTCACGGCCGGGTGCCAGCGGACAGCACTGGCGCCGGGAGGGTGAGAACATCGCCAGAGACGATGCGCGACGGCCTTTCCCTTTCGGGTCTTGTATAGCCGCCGCTCTCCCGGCATAGTGGTGCCGTTCGCGCTGGCGGCTAACCAGCACGTTCTACATCGATGGCGACAGTTGATCCCGGCAAGGATCGCCCTGCCATCGCCCTGGTGCCAACCAAGCCCGGCAAGGCCGTTGGCGGGAGTTCTCACGCTCCGCTTGGCACCACATCATCGAACCACTGATTTGGCAATTCCCCTTCGGGGAAAAACGTGCTGCCATGTGCGAATGGTGGACGACAGCCAACCCGATGAACTGGTTCTACTCGCTAGGCGCCTTTATCAACGCCGAGCGACGGCCGTTGTCGTGCCATACCAGATGCTCGACGAGGCGCACCCGGAGGGCGAGTGTCACCAGAATGCGGGCACATGGGCGCGCGACAATCCGGGATGGAAGGTTGTCCATGGTTGGCTTGTGTTCGATTACGAGCACGCGACGTCCGGCCTGCTGCAGCAGGTTTGGGTTAATCCTCACTCGGTAGTTCAAAATCCCGATGGCAAACACGTCGATCCGACACCAAGCAAAGCGTCGCAGCGCTATCCCTTCTTGGAGCACGAAGGTGCTGCCGACGATTTCATCAGGATTGTTCAAGGAAGGGGCCTAATCCGCATCGACTACGACACGTCCAAGCACGAGATCATCCAGGTCCTTGTAAATTCCGCCGCGGAAGGACGTCGGGATGCCTCTGCCTGAGTCGCCGCTGGCCGTTTCTACTAATAAGCCGCTGCACCTCACTATCGAGCAAGCCATGTGCCGCCAGGTCGACGCAGCGATTGATGCGTTAGTGATCGGCAATTTTGACATCGCGCTTACGCTCGCAGGCGCGGCTGAGGACATGGTGCAGCGCACCGGTCTGCACATGTTTGGCGAACTCAAATCGTCGCCCAAAGCCCTAGAGCGCTTCACGAAAAAAGAGTGGATCGCGATTCTGAACATGGAACGCGACTGGCTTAAGCACGGGGGCCGCCCATATATGGAAATTGCCTGTTCTTCAGCTGCTTTCATGATAGCGCGGGCAGCGTCGAAAATCGAAAACTGGACGCCGAAGATGGTCGAATTCAAAATCTGGCTTTTGGCCAATCTCGACCAACTTTAGATCGTGTCGCTTTCGTCTGACCTGATCAGGAGCACCCATGAGCAAGGGCCCGTTCGGAATCGAGGATCCGAGGCTCTACCGCCCTCGGATGACCGCCGACGGCAAATGGATGGTGGGCTATGTTGACGACGGCAAATGGGTAATGGACCAGCCCGTACTGTATGATTCAATGGAGCAAGCGGAGGAAGTCGCCGAGATCCTGACCGCGCGCGATATGGATCGCTACCGCAAGGAACTAGCTACGCGTCCTTTTACCGGTTGACCGGCGCGGTAGTCACCGGCTGCCCCGCACTGTCATAGATCGTGCCCGAGGTCTGGTCACGCCACTGCTTCCTGGACTGGCTGTACTGGAGCGCGGCAATACCACGAAGCGAGGACGGCACCTCCGGCACTGCATCTTCGTGCCGGGCTGGAGATGCCGTCTGACTCTCCAAGCCACCGGACAGCTGGATATGATCGGAAAGACGCTGCTGCAATGTGCGGGAATACGGTTGCAGGGCCTGACTGATCATCGATGACGGATCACGCAAGTCCATGGCATTGGCCGGCAGTGTGCCAGCACGTGATTTTGCCAGGTATTGCGGCAAGAAGTCACTCATGAAGGCAGCATAGTTGGCTGCTCCGACCGCATCCTTGTTCTGAAGGATTCCGCCAGAAATAATCAGCTTGTCCTTTACGGCCGAAATAGTGTTCTTCCAGAGCTCGCCCTTCAGCGGAGACGTTTCGATCTCGGTAACAAGCCGCTCCATCGACTGAAAATCGCTGTTGCTCAGCTTGCCATCGATCTGGGCGCGCATGAGATCCATCCGCGTAGTCGGATTGTTTGCGTCAAACATCCGGTCGACGAGGTTTTTGCGAAGGTTCGGATCAGAAACGATGGGCTCGGCCTTCAAGTTCTGCTGGTGCTCGCCCCAGTCTATTAACG
>JAEWHT010000168.1 GCA_023387695.1 Pseudomonadota bacterium
GGTTCACGTCATTGCCCAGCGCGCCGCCGACGATCTGGCCGCGGCTTGAAACGAACAACACGAGCTCGGGCTCGGGGTTGTTCCAGGTCGACTTCGGATGCAGCCCGGCATCCATGCCGGTGCCGACTGAAGACATTGTCGGCGCCTTGGTGAAGACCTCGGCATCGGGACCAATGCCGACCTCGAGATATTGGCTCCAGGCATTCTGATCGATCAGCACCTGCTTCAGATGCATCGCCTGGTCCGAGCCCGGCTTGAGCTTTGACAGATCGTCGCCGATCAGTCGCGTCACCTCCTTGCGGATCGCTTCGGCCGACGCCGGATTGCCCTTGGCCCGTTCCTCGATCACGCGCTCGAGCATCGAGATCGCGAAGGTGACGCCAGCGGCCTTCAAGGTCTGGAGATCGACCGGCGCAAGCAGCCAGGGCTTGTTCGGATCGCGTCGATCCGGCGCCGTGTTGGCAACAATCGCCTCGAGATCGCCGATGCGCTCGCCCTTGACCGCCGCAAGTGCCTTGGCCGGGTTGTCCTCCTCGCAGAGCGCGCTGACGGTCGGAAACTTTGCGGTGACGTCGAACACGCCGTCGGCGCGCACGGCGACGACAGCCGGGCCGTTCGCCTGCGGTAGCCAGACTCGACCAACCAGCGTCCCCTTCGTTCCATCCTCGGGAAGAAGGTCCTTCACGGTTAATGTCGTCATGGCGGCGTCCTCGCTGTTTCTCAGGACCGACCACTTCACAGTGGGCAATCCCATTGGCGAAGACCAATAAACGTCTGGCGGGGGAAGTCCAGCGTGGCACCGCGCCACGCTGTTATGTTCCCTGCCCGCGCCCTTTTATGCGCCTGCGCGCGCCTTGCGGGCCGCGATCTGCTGCAGCGCCCACCGTGCGTTCTTGCGCACATCCGGATCGCCGTCGTCAGCGATGACGGCCAAAAAGGCCTCACCATCGGGATGAGCAATCTCGCCAAGCGCGGCCGCGGCTTCCTTGCGCAAATTCGCCTGGTCGTGATTGATGCAATTGCCGATCGGGCGTACCGCGCGCTCGATCTTCATCTTGCCGAGGCTGCGGATCGCCTTCAGCCGCACCTGCCAGAACTCGTCGGTGAGTGCGCCAACCAGCTGGTCGGCAGCGAGCGAACCGTTGACGTTCAGGCCGAGCGTCTCCGCAGCCATCTCGCGAACCATCCAGTCGCTGTCCTTCAGCGCGCGCGTGATCGTCTCCGTCGCGGGCTTCATCTGCGAAAACGCCAGCGCGCTGACGGCGGCGCGGCGCACATGCGCATCGGGATCATTGATCAGCGCGGTCAGCGCGGGGATGGATTCCTCCAGTTTGAGAAAGCCGATCACGCCGATCGCCTGCACGCGCACGGCGGCATCTGTGTCCTGCAACGCTTCCAGCGCCGGCTTCAGCGTATCCTTGCGGCGCAGTTCTTTCAGCGCACGCAGCGCGCCCATGCGGACAAAGGCATGGGCATGCTTGACCAACGGCAAGATGACGTCCGCACAGGCGGGATCCTTGAATTCGGCCATGCTGTCGGCCGCAGCCGCGGCGACAATCCGCTCCGGATCGACCAGCAGCTTCACAAGCGCACTTGCGGACTCTGGCCCGTCGAATTCACCAAGCGCCATCGCCACCTGCTGGCGCACGCCGGCATCGGGATCGGCGACCATGTTGGCGAGATGTGCCACGGCCGCGGGATCGCCGGAATGGCCGAGCGCGATGATGGCGACGCGACGCTCGGCCGGGTCGGCGGCCTGAAGCCGCTCGTCGGCGTCTTCGAGATCGTCGTAGGATTCGAACGGGCTCGACATGATCACCTCAACAGATAGGGAATGTTGACGGTGACGGCGCCGGTCGGGCAATCGGCTTCGCAAGGCATACAGTACCAGCACTCGTCATAGGCCATGTAGGCCTTGCCGGTCATGTCGCTGATGCGGAGCACGTCGAGTGGGCAGACGTCGACGCAGACGGTGCAGCCCTTGTCGGCGATGCACTTGGCGTCGTCGACGACCACCGGAACCGAAGTTTGATAGGATGCGAGAGGCATTTGATGTCTCCTGTTGCTGTGGTGCGACGGATCAGGCGGTGGCGCGGATACGCTGCTTGTCGTAGAGGTCCTTCTCGTCGTCGGCGATCGGCACGACGTAAGGCTCGACCGCGCGCTTCTCGCTGGTCATCTTGCCATTCTGCTTGCTCAGCAGCGTGTGGCAGAACCAGTTCTCGTTGTCCTTCTCCGGGAAATCCGTACGCCAGTGATAGAGGCCCCAGCGGCTCTCTTCGCGGTAGAGCGAGGCGTGCACGGCCAATTCGGCGCAGTCCATGATCGACTGCACTTCGAGCGCGCGAAGCAGCTCGTGCGCATTGCGGGCAATCATCCGCTCCTGCATGTCCTCGCGTGTCTCAGCGAGACGGCGCATGCCGAGCTCGTATTTGCGCGTGACCTTCGGCGGCTGGAGATAGTCGTTGACGAGGCGGCGGGTCTTGTATTCGACCTGGTTCGGCGGAATGCCATCCTCGCGCGTGGTCGGCGCCAGCACGCGATCACGCTCTTTCGCGACATCGGCCGCGTCGAACTCGGCAAAGTCGTGGTTGTCGGCGAATTCCATCGCGTCGATGCCGGCGACCGAACCGTTAGTGAAGGCACCAAGCATGTAATTGTGCGGCACGCTCGCCATGTCACCGGCGGCATACAAGCCCGGCACCGTGGTCCGAGCATTATCGTCCACGAATACGCCGGACGCGCTGTGGCCGGAGCAGAAGCCGATCTCCGAGATGTGCATCTCGATCGAGTCGTTGCGGTAGTCGACCCCACGCCCCTGCTGGAACAGGCCGCGCGTCGGCCGCTCGACCTTGTGCAGCGTGGATTCGATCTCCGAAATCGTATCGGGATGCAGATGCTTGAGCTGGAGGAATACCGGGCCCTTACCTGACAGGAGCTCGTTGTAGAACTCCAGCATCATCTGGCCGGACCAGTAATCGCATTCGATGAAGCGAGAGCCTTCGTTGTTGGCCGTGAAGGCACCGAAGGGACCCGCGACATAGGCACAGGCCGGGCCGTTATAATCCTTGATCAGCGGATTGATCTGGTAGCATTCGAGGTTCGCGAGCGCCGCGCCTGCGTGATACGCCATCGAATAGCCGTCGCCGGAATTGGCGGCGTTCTCGTACGTGCCGAACATGTAGCCGGAGGTCGGAAGACCGAGGCGACCAGCGGCGCCCATGCAGAGGATCACGGCCTTGGCCTTGATCACCAGGATTTCGGCGGTGCGGGTGTTGACAGAGATCGCGCCAGCGATGCGGCCGTCGGACGACTTCAGCAGCCGCGTCGCCATGTAACGGTTGGAGATCAGGATGCGGGCGCGGCGGAGCTGGCGATAGAGCGCCTTCTTCACAGTCTCGCCGTTCGGCATCGGCAGAACATAGGTGCCGATGTGATGCACCTTCTTGACCGCGTAGTCGCCATTCTCGTTCTTCAGGAAGCGGATGCCGAAACTGTCGAGCTCTTCGATGATCTTGTAGCAGTTCTGCGCGTATTTATAGACCGCCTTCTGGTCGACGATGCCGTCATTGGCGATGGTGATTTCCTTGGTGTACTGCTCCGGCGTCGCGTAGCCGGGGATCACGGCGTTGTTCAGCCCGTCCATGCCCATCGAGATCGCGCCGGAGCGCTTGACGTTGGCCTTTTCGAGCAGGACGACATTGGCCTTCGGGTTCTTCAGCTTCGCCTTGAGCGCCGCCATCGGGCCGGCCGTGCCGCCGCCGATGACCAGCACATCGCAGGAAACCTCCGAAAGTCCGTCGACGATCTGATCTAGTGCCATCGCTTGCTCCTGGTTCGCCGAGTGTCCGGCGCCTTTGCATCAGATTTGTTCAGGTGATTGTCCGGCGATAGCAATTAGTTGTCGCCGGGACGCGATTTGCGCCTCAGCGCTCGACGAAGGCCTTCTCGATGACGAAATGGCCGGGCTGGCTGTGGTTGCCTTCGACGAATCCACGCGCGGAGAACATCGCGGGGAGTTCTTCCAGCATCGCCGGGCTGCCGCACAGCATGATGCGGTCGGTCTCGATATCAAGACCAGATTGCCCGATATCGTCAAACAGCTGGTTGGACGCGATCAGATCGGTGATGCGGCCGCGATTGCGGAACGGCTCGCGGGTGACGGTCGGGTAATAGACGAGCTTGTCGCGGATCAGCGGGCCGAAGAATTCGTGGTTGCGCAGGCCGTCGACGACGTGCTCGCCATAAGCAAGCTCGGAGACCTGACGGCAGCCGTGAGCGAGCACGATGGTCTCGTAGTTCTCGTAGACATCGGGATCCTTGATCAGGCTCGCGAACGGCGCGAGGCCCGTGCCGGTCGAAAGCAGCAGCAATCGCTTGCCGGGAATGAGATTGCCGGTGATCAGCGTGCCCGTCGCCTTGCGACCGACCAGGATGATGTCGCCTTCCCTGATCTTCTGCAGGCGCGAGGTCAGCGGGCCGTCCTGCACCTTGATCGAGAAGAACTCCAGCTCTTCCTCATGATTGGCGCTCGCCATGCTGTAGGCACGCACCAACGGCTTGCCCTCAACCTCCAGCCCAATCATGGCGAACTGACCGTTCTGGAAACGGAAGCCGGGGTCGCGCGTCGCGGTGAAGCTGAACAGGGACTCGGTCCAGTGGCGAACCGACAAAACCGTTTCCTTCTGAAATGCGCTCATGGTCTCTCCTTGGCCATCATGACGCACAAGGTTTCGGAGAGACGGGAGTCCCGCAATTCGGAAGTGAAATTCCCGGTCGATTAGTTTCGTATTTCTCGGGCGCTGCTCGAACAGAAGGCAGCGATAAGCGTGATCGCATCCTCGCCGGCAATTAGTTGCTATCCGCACGCGCTCGCACGCGCGTAGAAAGACGTCGGAGGTTCGTCATGACTATGACCCTGGTGGCACCGACCGTCGCCGACTACGAAGCGAGCGCCGATCTCGCGACGCTTCTCGTCCGCACCACCGACGGCGACGCGCTCAGCGTTCCCGCGGAGCAACTCCGCCTGTCCTGCAAATGCGCCCACTGCATCCGCGCCCGCTTCGACGGCCGCTTCCCCGAAGCATTTCCAGGCATTGCCATCACCGAGATCGGCGATCTCGGCTACGGACTGAACATTTCGTTCTCGGACGGACACAATCGCGGGATTTACCCGAAACCCTATCTGCTGAGCCTGACAGGGCGCTAGGTGCCGCGCGTGCCCATCTGGCACGGACATTGCTCCTCTTTAGAACGATTTGAACGTTCCGGAGGCAGACGATGTTGCAGGCGGCTAGTGCGGTTCGCGGGACTGTTCCCCCGCCAGTCCGGCCTGCGGGCAGTTCGTCGCTGCTGCTCACCGAAAACCAGCAATGGATCGGCGGGCCGCCGCCGTTGATGGACAAGCTCACTCCGCGAGAGCGGGAGCTGGTGCTGAAGCAGGGCCGGCGAAAGGTACTCAACCGCGGCCAGACGCTGTTCAACCAGGGTGGCAAGCATGACGGCATCTGGCTGATCGAGAGCGGCCGCATTCGTGTGTTCTACATCTCCCCGCAGGGACGCGAGATCACGCTCGCCTATTGGCATGTCGGCAATTTCGTTGGCGGGCCAGAAGTGTTCGAGGGCACCGTGCATCAATGGTCCGGCGTCGCATCCAGCAATTGCAGCGTCGTGCATCTGCCCGGAAAGGAACTGCGGTCCCTTGCCGCAGAGATCCCGAACCTCGCAATTGGCCTCATTGAAGGCCTCACCTTCAAGGGCAAATGCTATTCGGCGCTGGCGCAGATGCTGGGAACGCGTTCGATCACGCAGCGCCTCGCGCATCTGTTGCTGCATCTCGTCGAGCTCTACGGCGTCGAGGACGCCGACGGACGCGTGATTGCAGCGGCCTTCACCCACGCCGACATCGCCCACATGGTCGGCGCCACCAGGCAATGGGTCACGATCAGCCTGAAGCGGATGCAGGAGAAGGGAATCGTTGTCACCAAGCGTTCGCAGATCGTCGTCTGCCGGACTGACGTCTTGGAGGAGATGCGCGGCCAGGGCGGCGATTAGGACCGGTGCACAGGCAAGCAGCTTTATAGTGCAGGACTGCCCAAGGAGTATGCAATCAGCTTTTCCCGGCAACTAATCGACTGCAGCCATCAATCCGGATTTGCCCTGTCCGCGCCCTCCCCCAATCATGGCAACCACAGCACATCCAACCGAATGAGGATGAAAATGGTCCGCCATCTTCCCACGCTCTCAATCGCGATGTCGGTGACGTCGCTGGCGCTAATCCTCGCGCAGCCGGCCACGGCGGAAACCGTGACCCTCGGCATCGGGACGCAGGATACCACCACCAACACGGTGACCGCGGGCGTCGTCATCCGTCAGCTCCATCTCCTCGAAAAATACCTGCCGAAAGACGGCAAATACGCGAATATCAAGTTCGAGCTGGAGTGGCAGAACTTCACGTCCGGTCCGCCCGTCACCAATGCGATGATGGCGAACAAGCTGCAGATCGGCATGATGGGCGACTATCCGCTGATCGTGAACGGCTTCACCTTCGACAGTAATCCCGAAAGCAAGAGCCGGCTGATCGGCATCGCTGCCTATAGCTTGTCCGGCTCGGGCAACGGCATCGTCGTCCACAAGGATTCGCCCTACTACGATCTGGCGGACCTCAAGGGCAAGCTCGTCAGCGTGCCCTTCGGCTCCGCCGCGCATGGCATGGTGCTGAAGGCGATGCAGGACCGCGGCTATGCGGCCGACTTCTTCCAGCTCGTCAGCCAGAGCCCTGAGGTTGGTTCGACCAATCTCCAGGAAAAGAAGATCGATGCCCACGCCGACTTCGTTCCCTTCGCCGAGTTGCTGCCGTTCCGCGGCTTCGCGCGAAAGATATTTGACGGCGTCGAGACGAACTTGCCGACCTTCCACGGCATCGTCGTCCGCACCGACTTCGCCGAAAAATATCCCGAGGTCGTCGTCGCCTACTTCAAGGCGCTGATCGCGGCCAATCAGTGGCTGCGCGACGATCCCAAGCTTGCGTCCGAGAAGATCCAGGAATGGACCGGCATCAACAAGGAAGTCGTCTACATCTTCCTCGGCCCCAGCGGCAACATGACCACTGATCCCACGATCAAGCCAGCGCTGATCGATGCGGCCGCGACCGACGTCAAGGTGTTGCAGAATCTGGGCCGCATGAAGGAGTTCGACCCGAAGAAATGGGTCGACGACAGCTACATCCGCAAGGCCTATGCCGAGATGAAGCTCGACTATGACGCGCAGCTTGCGAGCACCAAGAACTACGAGATCTCCGGCGAAGATGCCTTCTGCAAGAAGCCGATCACCGATCCGCGCAAGGCCGGAGAGGTCTGGGTCGATGACACCGGCATCATGCCGTTCTCGTCCGCCGCCTGCACGCTCGGGGCCTATGCTGACTTCAAGGCCAAGGGCAAGAAGATCAACGTCGCCTATGTCTTCGACACCACGCGCGGCATCAAGCTGTTCGCCGACCAGGCGTTCTTCGCCGTCGGCAATGGCGATGTCGCGCCGTTCCTCCTGAAGAAGGATGCGGAGGCCTATGCCGCCAAGATCAGCGGCAAGGTGCTCGGCTTCGACGACGCGGTAAAGACGGCGATCAGCGGAGGGAAGACGTGAGCAGCCCCGCCCTCGTCAGACATCCCGAGGACAGCAGCATGCCAGCAGCCATTGCCGAGGCGGGCCCCGTGCCCGCCGTCACGCCCCCTGTCACACCGCCCTCTTTCGGCACGCTCGCCTTGCGCTGGTACCGGCTGAACCAGGACCGCCTGCGCGCGACCGCGATCGGCATCATCTCGCTGCTCGCATTCCTGCTGGTCTGGCACCTGCTCACGACCTATCGCGTCGTGTTCTTCGTGCGCTTCACCAACGTACCCTCGCCGCTCGCGGTCTATGCAAGCTTCACCAAGGCGATCCACGATCCCAAATTCCTCATGCACATCGTGCTGAGTTGTCGGCGCATCTTCATCGGCTTCTCGTTGGCCGCGATCGTCGGAGTGCCGGTCGGGCTGATCATGGGGCGCTTCAAACTGGTGCACGAGATCGTCTTCCCGGTTGCCGAAGTGCTGCGGCCGATTCCCGCGATCGCCTGGGTGCCGATGGCGATCATGTTGTGGCCGACCAACGAGCAGAGCATCGTCTTCATCACCTTCTTGGGCTCTTTCTTCCCGATCCTGGTCAACACGCTGCACGGCATGTCGCTGGTCGATCCCGTGCTGGTGCGTGCCGCGCAATGTCTCGGCGCACGCGAGCGGTCGATTTTCCGCGAGGTGTATTTTCCGGCCTCACTGCCGCACATCTTCACTGGGCTGACCGTCGGCATGGGCGTCGCATGGGTGTCGCTGATCGCCGCCGAGATGATCTCGGGCCAATACGGCATCGGCTATTTCACTTGGGAGGCCTATTCGCTGGTCCAGTATCCCGACATCGCGCTTGGCATGATCGCGATTGGCGTGCTTGGCCTCGGATCGAGCCTGCTAATTAGGGGCGCTGGACAGCTGGTGATGCCGTGGAGGTCGATGAGATGAGTGAGATGATTGCGATCGAGCCGAAAGGTCATATCGAGGTCAAGAACTTCTCGCTCAGCTATGACAGCATCGAAGGACCGGTGCAGGCCGTCACCGATACGCAGATTCATGTAAAGCCCGGCGAGTTCGTCTCGATCGTCGGCCCTTCCGGCTGCGGAAAATCGACGCTGCTCAATGCGGTCGCCGGCTTCCTCAAACCCACGACAGGCATCGTCACCGTGGATGGCGAGCGCGTGAACGGCCCCAGCGCCGAGCGCGGCATGGTGTTCCAGCAATATTCGCTGTTTCCCTGGAAGACCGTGCGCGAGAATGTCGAATTCGGCCTGAAGATGCGCGGCATGCCGCGTTCGCAACGCGAACGCGCAGCGCGCACGCTGCTTGGGCTCGCTGGTCTCGAAGCCTTCGAAAAGCATTATCCGGAAAAGCTCTCCGGCGGCATGAAGCAGCGCGTCGGCATCGTCCGTGCACTTGCGACAGGCCCGAAAGTGCTGCTGCTCGACGAACCTTTCGGCGCGCTCGACGCGCAGACCCGCGTGATCATGCAGCAGATCCTCACAAACATGTGGCAGCGGCTGAAGATCTCGGTGCTGTTCGTCACCCACGACATTGATGAAGCGATCTTCCTGTCCGACCGCGTCTACTGCATGACAGCGCGCCCCGGCTCCATCAAGGCGGAGATACCGATCCCCCTGGAGCGACCGCGGCAGCAATCGATGATGATGTCGTCGGAATTCCTCGCGCTTCGCCGGGGGCTGATGTCGCTGATCCGCGAAGAGAGCCTGAAAGCAATGGGCGGCGAGATCAACGACATGGGCATGCAGGGACTCAGCATCGAGCTGCATGGGCATTCGCTGGCGGATGTGATCTGATTTGGTCGTCCTGCTTCTGCGGACGACGATCTCGTAGGGTGGGCAGAGGCGCCCTTGCGCCGTGCCCACAATCCCTCTCGATCGCGAAAAATGCGTGGGCACGCTTCGCTTTGCCCACCCTACGGCAGATTTGCTTTAGTTACTTAAACCAATGCACCAGTGCGATGCTGATGCCGAGCAGCAGCATCAGTGACAGTGTCACGGCCGCTGTCACCCTGCCCCCGACATTGGCGAGTACGCGCACGTCGACGCCGAGGCCAAGTGCGGCCATCGAAACCACTGTGAGAAACGTTGTAATCTTCGTCACCGGCGCGACCACCGTGCCCGGCACAATCTCCAGCGAACGCAGCGTTGCCAGCGCAAGGAAGCCGAGGATGAACCAGGGGACCAGGCGGAAGAAGCCGACATTGGTCTTCTTGGCACCGGTCTGCCAGCGCGAGGCGATCAGCGAGAGACCGACGACGACCGGCCCAAGCATCAGCACGCGCATCAGCTTGACCAGCGTGCCGATCTGCGTGGAGATCAGGCCCGCCGGCACCGTCGCCGCCAGAACCTGCGGCACGGCGTAGACGGTAAGGCCCGCAAGGATACCGTATTGCGTGGCCGTGAGCTGCAAGAGCGGGATCAGCAGCGGCAGGCCCAGCACCATCATCACGCCGAGGATGGCGGTGAAGGAGATCGAGGACGCGATCTCATCGCTGTTGGCGCCGATGATCGGCGCCACCGCAGCGATCGCGGAATTGCCGCAGATGGAGTTGCCGCAGGCAATCAGGATCGACAGCCGCGTCGACAGCCCAAGCATGCGGCTAAGGCCGAAGGAGACGGAAAGTGCGATGACGACGACCGCGGCGATCGACGCAAGAAGCGCGATGCCGGAGGCTGCGATGGCGGCAAAGCTAATGGAGGCACCGAGCAGCATGACGGCGACTTCGAGCAGCTGCTTGGCGCTGAAGGCGATGCCAGCCTGCCAGCGCGGCGCGGGTTTCCAGAAGCTGCGGAGCGCCATGCCGAGCAGGATCGCCATGACCAGCGCCTCGACATAGGGGTGCTCGAACACGCCAAGTTCAGCCCGCTCCAGCAGAGCTGAAACACCAGCGACGGCGATGCACAGGAGAATGCCGGGAATCAGCGCCAGCATACGGCTTACGGCGGTGGTTGCCTTGGCGTCGGCCGGGCTGGATGCTTGATTCTGCGACACAAATCTCTCCCTAGAGGGAAAGATTTATACGCATGACGATCCGCTTGGGGAATAAGTTTTCAGCATATCAGGGCCGAGAGAACTTCTGTCCCCAGCCCGGATAATCAGGCTCAGAACAGGAGGTTCTTGGCGAGCGCGGCCACGTGGCTGAAGCTGTCATAGACGCCCGGCTCGAAGAACGCGGCACGTGCCAGAACGATGCCCGCGACCAGCGTCCAGAAGATGCCAGTGCCAGCCCGCAGCAGCATTTTTGAAGCACGCGACTGCGTCTGAGTGTCCGTTGAGGACACCAGTTGCTCGCCGAAGGGCTCAAATCCAGTGCGTTCCATGGCAGTCAATCCATCAATTTCTGACGGAAATGTCGTCGTTTCGACCCCAAACAGCAATGGAAGCGATTGGCGTTTTTAGCCTCCCGAGGGGAAACTCCTTCCTTTGGGAGGTCGCAGGGCAATGGTTTTCTTCTTTTGCCCTATTGGGGCACCGGAACCCGACGGGAGATCGGGCCGCATGGACGATTCCGTCGGTGTCGACTACCGTGCCCTCGCCCGCAGGTCCGTTGCTGGATCGCCGGAGATCAGAAGAAGACGATGAACATCGAATCTCCCCGCAAGCCCCTCGACCTCGCCTCGGCCATCGCGGAAGCCGACATCCGCTGCCTGCTCATGGTGCTGGTCCACATGACCGGCGACGAAAGCTGGCTCGAGCCGCCCTATCTGCCCAAGCGAGACATCCGCTTGATTCCTGATCCCGAGGCCGGCGTGCCCCGCGAGATCCAGGACGAGATCCGCGCCGCGGTGGTGAAGCTGTTTGCCGACGGCACACCGAAGCCCGTGATCACCGATCCCGGCGAAGAGCTACTGCTCAGGATGATGCGCGCTTGCCTCGGCGAGAACGTCGCGCCGGAATATGCGCCGCTGATGCGCGAGGAGATGGGGTTTGTGGCGCGCGAGGCGCGCTGGACCAAACGCCCCCCGGATGAGAAGCTCGCCGAGCAACACGTGCTGATCGTCGGCGCCGGCGTCTGCGCTATCGCGCTTGCCGTCGCGCTCGGCCATCTCGGCATCCCCTACACTATCGTCGAGAAGAATGCCGAACTCGGCGGCACCTGGTGGATCAACCGCTATCCCGGCTGCGGCGTCGACACGCCGAACCACTCCTATTCCTACTCGTTCGGTTCGGGCAACGCCTGGACACGCTATTTCTGCCAGCGCGAAGAATTGCTCGGCTATCTTCTCAAGGTCGCGGATGAGTACGGCATCCGCAAGCATCTGCGCGTCAATACCGAGCTGACTTCGTCGCACTGGGACGAGAGCAAACGACGATGGATCTCAACGCTAAAGACGAAGAACGGCGAAGAGGCCTTCGAATCCACCGCCCTCGTTTCGGCCATCGGCCAGCTCAACGATCCCTCGCGCGCGCATTTCAAAGGCGAGGAGCAATTCAAGGGCACCATCCTGCACTCGGCGCTGTGGTCAGACGACATCAAGCTCGATGGTAGGCATGTCGCCGTGATCGGCACCGGCGCGACGTCTATGCAATTGGTACCGACGATTGCCAGCCGCGTCGCCTCAGTCATCGTCTATCAGCGCAGCGCGCAGTGGGCGCGGCCGGTGAAGGGTTATGCCGACCCGATCACCGACGGAGCGCGCTGGCTGCTCGCGCATCTACCGTTCTATGTGCAGTGGTACCGCTTCAACATGTTCTGGCGTTACGGCGACGGACTGCTGCCGTTCCTGCGCAAGGATCCAGCGTGGCCGCATCCCGAGCGCGCCGTCAACAAGGGCAACGACCGGCATCGCCAGGAGCTGACCGACTTCATTCTGTCGGAGTTGAAGGACCGGCCCGATCTCATTGAAAAATGCGTGCCGACATATCCGCCCTATGGCAAGCGCATCCTGCTCGATAACAACTGGTTCAAGACGCTGACGCGCGACAACGTCGAGCTCGTCACCGATGCGATCGACCACTTCGACGAAAGCGGCATCGTCACCGCCGACGGCGAGCACCGTCCCGCAGACATCGTCGTCGTTGCCACCGGCTTCAAGGTTACGGAGATGGCCGCCCGCCTCAACATCAGTGGTCGCGATGGTAAGAATTTGCGCGAGGCCTGGACCAACGATAATCCGACCGCGTTCCTGGGCCTCACCGTGCCCGACTTCCCGAACATGTTCTGCATGCTCGGTCCGAATTCCGGCCCGGCCCATGGCGGCAGCGTTATCTTCCAGTCCGAATGCCAGAGCCGCTACATCTCCGCCTGTCTCGTCAGCATGATCGAGAACGATGTGGCCGCCGTCGATGTTCGTCCTGATGTACTCGATGACTACGTCCGCAAGGTCGACGCCGAGCACGAGGCGATGATCTGGACCCATCCGGGCATGAGCACCTATTACCGCAACGCCAGCGGCCGCGTGTTTTCCGCGATGCCGTGGCGGTTCGTGGATTACTGGCGCATGACGCACGACCCGGATCTGGGGCAGTACAGACTGACGAAGGCGTAGGTCTGGCGACCTACGCTGCAAGTCCACTCCCAACCGGCGCAAACTCCAGCCCAAGGCTCTCCGCCACCGCCTTGTTGGTGATGCGGCCACGATGCACGTTCAGCCCGTTGCGCAAGTGAGGATTTTCCAGCACCGCCGCAAAGCCCTTGTTGGCGAGCAACAGGCCGAACGGCAGCGTCGCGTTGTTCAGCGCCTGGCTCGACGTCACCGGCACCGCACCGGGCATATTGGCGACGCAATAATGCACGACGCCGTCGACCTCGTAGGTCGGCTCCGCATGCGTCGTTGCATGCGAGGTCTCGAAGCAGCCGCCCTGGTCGATCGCGACGTCGACCAGTACCGCACCTGGCCGCATCGACTTGAGCATCGCGCGGGTAACGAGCTTCGGCGCGCTCGCGCCCGGCACCAGCACGGCGCCAATCACGACGTCAGCAACGAAGACCTCTTCTTCAACCGACTCGATGGTCGAAAAGCGCGTCCGTACACGGCCGGCAAAGAGATCATCGAGCTCGCGCAAGCGCGGGATTGAGCGATCAATCACGGTGACCTCGGCACCAAGGCCCGCCGCCATGCGCGCGGCCTGCGTTCCCACCACGCCGCCGCCGAGAACGACGACGCGTGCTGGCTGCACGCCGGGCACACCGCCGAGCAACACCCCGCGCCCGCCAGCCGACCGCTTGAGCGCGGCGCCGGCGGCCTCGATGGCGAGGCGGCCGGCGACTTCGCTCATCGGCGCGAGCAGGGGGAGGTGGCCAGCCGCGTCGGTGACGGTTTCATAGGCGATCGCAGTGCAACCAGACGCAAGCAAGCCCTTGGCCTGATCAGGATCCGGCGCGAGATGAAGATAAGTGAACAGGATCTGGCTTTCGCGGAGCTGGGCCCATTCGCTCTTCTGTGGCTCCTTCACCTTCACGATCATGTCGGACTTGGCGAAGATGTCGCGCGCACTGGGCGCGATCGAGGCCCCTGCCCGTTGATAGACTTCGTCGGACGCACCGATGCCGCCGCCTGCGCCAGTTTCGACGGTCACCTGATGCCCGGCCGCGACGTATTCACGGACGGCGCCGGGGGTGAGCCCGACACGATGTTCCTGGACTTTGATCTCCTTGGGCACACCGACGCGCATCCTCAGCTCCTTTTGATTCACGTTGAGATCGTAGCGACGAGGCCGGTTTGGTTTCGTGCAAATATCCGCTAGCTTTGACCTCCCCGCGCCGGTTTCCGGCGCGTAAACGTCCTTTCACGCTGGAAACGAAACCTTGGCCCTCGACCGGAAAGATCTCGCGATTCTCGCGGAACTCACGACCAATGCGCGCGCCAGCCACACCGAGCTCGCCAACAAGGTCGGCCTCTCCAGCACGGCATTGGCACGGCGGCAGAAAACGCTTGAGGACGACGGCTACATCCAGGCCTACCAGGCCGCGCTCGATCTGACGCAGTTCGGCCTCACCACCACGGTGCTGGTGCGCATTGCGCTGGAGAGCCAGAGCGACGAGGCGCTGAAGGCATTCGAGGCGGAGGTGGTAAAGTGCCCATCGGTGGTGCGCTGCTTCCTGATGTCGGGCACGGACGATTACATCCTGATCGTGCTCGCCCGCGACATCCAGGATTTCGAACGCATCCACCGCACTGAGCTGTCGCGCCTACCACGCGTCGCGCGGGTACAATCGAGTTTTGCGTTACGCGAGGTCGTCAATCGCGCGGTGCCAACGGTGGTTTTCGGCGAGACGAAGCGATAAGGCGCTTCCTGCGCCGGATTGCCATCTCCGTCATAGAACTGTCATCGAATGTGCAGAGACCTGTCAGTCTCTGCACAGTCGGGACACGCCATGGACTATTTCAAGCGCTTCAACTTCCTGTTCGCCGCACCAGTATTCGACACCGACGACCTCGAGGGCGTCCGCTTCAACCAGATCATCGAGGAAATTCAACGCTCCGGCTTTGAAGTCGTCCGCGCCCGGAAGCTGGAAGATGCCGAAATCGCGGTGCAAACCGATGCCGCGATCGGCTGCATGGTGGTGGATTGGGGCAAGAAGGGGCTTGAGGGCAAGACCTCGGCGCTGATCAATTTAATGCGCCGCCGCGGTCTCGACTTCCCGATCATCCTGCTGATCCGCCGCAAACGCTTCGAGGATCTGCCGGTCGAACTGCTCGACTTCATCGATGGCTACGTCTTCCTATCCGAAGAGACCCCACCCTTCATCGCCAAGAACCTGATCAGCCGGCTGAAACAATATGCCGAGACACTGAAGACGCCGTTCTTCGGCGCGCTCGTCGATTATGCCGAGGAAGGCAACCAGCTCTGGACCTGCCCGGGCCATAATGGCGGCGTGTTCTACAACCGCAGCCCGATCGGCCGGGTCTTCGTCGAGCATCTCGGCGAATCCGTGTTCCGCGACGACCTCGACAATTCCGTGCTCGATCTCGGCGACCTCCTCACCCATGAAGGCCCGGCGCTGAGGGCGCAAAAGGAAGCCGCGGCGATCTTTGGCGCGGAGAAGACCTATTTCGTGCTGAACGGCACCTCGACCTCGAACAAGGTCGCGCTCGGCGCGCTTGTGACCGACGGCGATCTCGTGCTGTTCGACCGCAACAACCACAAGGCCGCCCATCACGGCGCGCTGATGATCGGCGGCGGCATCCCGGTCTATGTGCCGACCATCCGCAACGCGTGGGGTCTGATCGGCCCGATGCGCTGGGACGCGCTCGACGAGAAGGCTCTGCGCGAAGCGATCCGCAATCATCCCCTCGTCACCGACAAGGACGCCTGGCGCAAGGAACGGCCGTTCCGCGTCGCTGTGGTCGAGCAGTGCACCTATGACGGCACGATCCACAATGCCGACATGATCCTGAAGCGGATCGGTCACCTCTGCGAATACATCCTGTTCGACGAGGCCTGGGCCGGCTTCATGAAATTCCACCCGCTCTACGCCGGCCGTTTCGCGATGGGTCTCGCGAACCTTCCGCCGGAAGCACCGGGCATCATCGCGACGCAGTCGACCCACAAGCAG
This sequence comes from Pseudomonadota bacterium, assembly GCA_023387695.1. Lineage (GTDB taxonomy): Bacteria > Pseudomonadota > Alphaproteobacteria > Rhizobiales > Xanthobacteraceae > Bradyrhizobium. Next base: position 16,126 of record JAEWHT010000168.1, read on the forward strand.
CTCGCGAGCTTTTCACAGGCCTCGCAAATCCATATCAAGGACCGCCACATCCGCGGCCAGAAGCGGCGCGTCGAGCATCGCCGCTTCAACGAGAGCTTCATGCAGCACGCCTCGACTTCGCCCTTCTACCCGCTGTTCGCCTCCCTCGATGTCGGCGCACAGATGATGAAGGGCCGCTCCGGCGAAGTGCTGTGGGACGACACGATCCGTCTCGGTATCGAGCTGCGCAAGAAGATCCGCGCGATGCGCCGGGAGTTCGAGGAGAAGGAACAGAACGCAGACCGTCGCTGGTTCTTCGAGCCGTTCGTTCCCGATCGCGTCGCAATTCCCGATGTCAGCCGCCCCGGCGCCGCGCATAATGTTGCCTGGGAAACGCTATCGACCGATGAGCTCGCGACCAACCCTGCCCTCTGGCATCTCGGTCCCGACAGCAATTGGCACGGCTTCCCAGGCATGGCCGAAGGCTTTGCCATGACCGATCCGAACAAGCTGACACTGCTCACGCCCGGTTTCGACCGCGCCACCGGCGCCTACGCCGAACACGGCATCCCTGCCCCGGTCGTCGCGCAATATTTGCGCGAAAACCGCATCGTGCCCGAAAAGAACGACCTCAACTCCTTGCTCTTCCTCCTCACGCCAGGCGTCGAGGCCAGCAAGGCCGGTACGCTCATCTCAGGCCTCGTCGCCTTCAAGAAGCTGCACGACGACAATGCGCTGCTGGCCGACGCGATCCCTGAATGCTATCAGCGCCGGCAGGCGCGTTATGCCGGTGTGCGCCTGCGCGACCTCTGTGGGGAGATGCACCGCTTCTTCCGCGCGGCCGATGTCAGTGCACTCCAGGCAAGGCAGTTCATGCCCGAGCACATGCCTGAGATCGCGATGTCGCCGCGCGATGCAGCCCGCTATCTGTTCAAGAACGACGTCGACTATCTGCCGATCGAGGCGATCGCCGGCCGCATCGCCACCACTCCGTTCGTGGTCTACCCGCCCGGCATTGCCACCATCGTTCCCGGCGAGCGCATGACGGAACGAGCCAAGCCCATGGTGGATTATCTCAAGATGTTCGAGACCTGCTTCAATACGTTCCCGGGCTTCGATGTGGAAATCCAGGGCGTCTACAAGGAGGTCGATGCGCGCGGCCGCATCGGGCTCTATACATACGTCGTTGCCGAGTAGGTGCCGATGAACGAGACAGCAATTGCGCGCACCGATGATGAGCCAGTCCTGGTCCGACCATCGCGCGAGACCGACATCGAGGCCATGCTGGCGATCTACCGCCATCACGTCCGCAACGGCGTGCCGCGCGACGTCGAAGGAACCGGTGCGCCGGAGCCGGACGACTTACGCGACCGACGCAAGAATTTCAAACAGACCCGCCTGCCCCATCTGGTCGCGACATATCGCGGCGAGGTCGTTGGCTATGCCTACGCGGTGCTGTTTCGCAAGCGCCCGGCCTATCGCTACACGGCCAAGCACTCGATCTACGTCCACCACGAGCATCTCGGGCGCGGGGTCGGACGACTGCTGCTCCAGGAATTGATCGACGCCTGCGCGGCAGCCGGTTTCCGCCAGATGATCGGCTATATCGATGCCGACAACGCGCCCTCGCTGGCGTTGCACGAGAAATTTGGATTTGCGCGCGTCGGCCTGCTCTGCGGCGTTGCCTATCGGCACGGCCGCTGGTCGGATACCGCCATGGTGCAGCGTTCGCTCGGCGCCGGCGTCACCGCGCCGCCACCTATCGCAGCTCCGGGCCGCTAGACGTCAGGACGGAAAGTCAGCTGGTTTGACCTGGATGCGGTCGGCATGCAGCGACCAATGATGCAACGCCTGGTCCTTGCAAAACCTCGCCTTCGCCCGCTCCCTCGCTTCGTCCTCGTCGGCGGCGTCGATCTCGAGCGTGCCCTGGCAGATCTCGCTCTGCCGGCCGCACTCGCCGAGCACGTCCTTCATGAACCTGACGACGTAAGTAGACATGGGACCTCCTGCTGCCCCGGCAGCACTCTAGTCCCATTTAAGCCGGATGCGCGAAGGAGATTTTGAGGTGGATCAAGGCCGGCGAGGTTCCAGCCCCCCATCGAGGCGGCGGCTCTCCATCACGTCTTGATGTCGAGGAGCGCGTCTGTCGTTTCCTGGTAGGCCTGAATGACCTTCGCATTGGCGATGTAGCTGTACTTGGCTGTCGCCAGTTGAACGAATTGGTCCGCAAGATCGACGTTCGGTGCGGCCACGAGACCGTCCTGATTTGCGAAGGGAGCGCTCGGGTCGGACTGCGCTGTATAGCTCGGCGACACTGTCGACACGGTTGCGCTCGTACCGCCCGGCGTCGAGCCGCTCGATTGGTCGACCTGATTGACTCGCAACGGCACATAGGCCGGAGAAAACGTCGGATTGATGCCCGGGCTGGTCGCACCAGCCGATGTGCCGGATCCGCCCGACGCAGGCAGCGGACCGGTCGTGCTGACGTTGGCAACGTTGCTCGCAACCACGTTCACGCGCAAGCTCGCCGCAGAAAGTCCTGACGTCGCAATCGAGAGTATGCTCATGCCCCCTGATCTACAGGACAAGTCATACGCGTTCCCTCACGCCATCAGTAAAATCCGCGGCTTTCTGTTTTCATCCGCGTAACCAACGACCGGGCCCTACCCCGGCGTCACACCAAATGCCCGCTTGAAGCGCTCGGCATAAACGGGCCAGACCTCTGGGTTAATGATGCGTGGCGGCCGCTTGCCGTCGAGCGTCTCCAGCACTTGTTCGGCGGCGATGCGGCCCATGTTCTGGCGGGCCTCGATCGTCACGCCCGCGGTGTGCGGGCTTGCCAGCACGTTGTCGAACTGCAGCAGCGGATGCTCCGGCGGCGGCGGCTCCTTGGACCAGACGTCGAGGCCGGCGCCGGCAATGCGCTTGTCGCGCAACGCGCCCAGCAGCGCATCCTCGTCGTGAATAAAGCCGCGCGCGGTGGTGATGAAATAGGCGTGCGGCTGCATCAGGCCGAACTCGCGCACGCTGATCATGTTGCGGCTGCCTTTGTTGAGCGGGCAGGAAATCGAGACGAAATCAGCACGGCGCAGCAGCTCGTCGAGCTCGACCTTCTCCCCGCCCCGCTCGGCCATCACCTCTTTCGAGAGATAGGGGTCGTAGGCCAGCACCTTCATGCCGAACAGGCCCTTGCAGAGCGCAGCGATGCGGCGGCCGACATTGCCGAGACCAATGATGCCGACGGTCTTGTGCTCGATCTCGTTGCCGACGAGCTCGTTGCGGTTGACGTTGGACTCCCGGCGCAGCTTGCGGTCGGACTGGATGATGCGCTTGGACAGCGTCAGCATCATCGCCAGCGCGTGCTCGGCAACCGAATGCGCGTTGCCGCCGGACTGGTTGACCACCAGCACGCCCGCATCCGTGCAGGCCTCGACGTCGACGGGATCAAACCCCGCGCCGTTGCTGGAGACCAGTAGCAGGTTCGGCGTGCGCTTCAGGAAGGCGACATCGACATGGAAATGCGGGGCCAGCTCGTCGCGGGCGGCGCCAATCTGGTAGACATGGGCCGCACTCAGGATCGGGGCGTAGAAATCCTCGGGGCTCTCGTTCTCGATGCGGTCGAGCCGGACGTCGGGCCGTGCCTTAAGGATGTCGATATAGATCGGGTTGGCCAGGTATTTGACGTAGAAGACGCGCTTGCTGTTGACCGACATCAGGACCCTTCCGGCTCTCTCCCTGGAGACCCGCAAGGCAAGCGCACTGCGCCCCGAACCTGGCGTCCCTCCCGTTTTCTCATTATCCCGCTTATGACATGGCGGTACCGGCCAAGGCAGGCCGTCTGGCGCAGATCACGTGCCGGCTCGGACATGTTGACAATCCCGCCCGCTCCGTCAAGTTCGGCCGATCGCCGCGACGGACAAAGAAGAAACATGCGCGGCACAAGGGAGAACGCGATGGCGATTGCGGAACAGCAGACCTCGTCCCAGGTGGGACAGGCAGCTGGCGACAGAAGCTGGCATAGCATCGTCCTGCAAACCCTGAAGCGGAACGAGATCAGTCTCATCCCTTACGTGCCCGACCGCGTGCTGACGCCGCTGATCAAGAATTTGCACGCCGATCCCTTCTTCACGACCTTTGCCACCGCCCGCGAGGAAGAGGCCGTCGGTATCGTCTCCGGCGCCTGGATGGGCGGACGCCGCGGCGCGGTGCTGATGCAGACCTCGGGCTTTGCGACGCTCGCCAACACGCTCGCCTCGCTCGCGGTCCCTTACCAGATCCCCCTGATCATGTTCGTGTCTGAACGCGGCACACTCGGCGAGTTCAATTACGGCCAGTCACTGGTCTGCCGCACCATGCGCCCGGTGCTGGATTCGCTGGCGCTGGAGCATCACACCATCACCCGGCTCGACGAGCTCGAATTCATCGCCGACCGCTCGATCAAGCAGGCCGTCACCACGCAGGCGCCGGTGGCGCTGATTCTCAACCCGCTGCTCACCGGCGGCAAGACCTTCGACAAGTGAGCCCCGTCATGACCACGCGCAACACCAAGGTGATGAACCGCTTCGACGTAACCTCGCGCCTGATCGCAAAGCTCAAGCATGAAGAAGCGGTGATCGGCGGCATCGGCAACACAAATTTCGACCTCTGGGCCGCCGGTCACCGCCCGCAGAATTTTTACATGCTGGGCAGCATGGGCCTCGCCTTCCCCATCGCACTTGGCGTCGCGCTGGCGCAGCCGAACCGCCGCGTCTTCGCACTCGAAGGCGACGGCTCGTTGTTGATGCAGCTGGGCGCACTGTCGACGATCGCGACGCTGAAGCCGAAGAACCTGATCATGATCCTGATGGACAACGGCATCTACCAGATTACCGGCGCGCAGCCGACGCCGGCCGCCGGTGTCGCCGACCTCGTCGCGATCGCTCTCGGCTCTGGGCTGACCAACAGCGCCTGGGCCGCGGACGAAGAGGATTTCGAACGACTGCTCGACCAGGCCATGACGCGGGATGAGCCGAGCCTGATCGCGCTGCGCATCGACGACAAGCCGGGCGTCGGCACCACCCGCCGGGACCCCGTGCAGATCCGCGAGCGCTTCATGCACGGCCTCGGCGTGCGCGAGCCGCTCTGAGCTTTTGGCACGCAAAAGCCCCGCGGCGCAAAAACGCCGCGGGGCTTTGTATTAAACGCCGGATCAGTCGATGATCTTGACCACGCGGCGCGTGTGCGGGTCGACGATCACGCGACGTTCGTTCACCACAGCATAGCGATATTGCGTGTAGTTCGGCACGGGGCGCAGCACCACGGTCTCAGGCAGCGGCTCGCCGACCACGACGCGCTCCTGAACCACGACAGAGTCATCGCGCGGGATTCCACCGAGGATCGCATTCGGAATTTCCAGGCCGGCGCCGACGGCCGCACCCACGGTGCCGCCGACCATGGCCCCGACCGGACCAGCAATGTCGCCGCCCGCGCGCGCGCCGTTCCGGGCGCCCTGTTCGGTCGTCGACTGGGCGAAGGCTGCGCTCGACGCGAGCAGCGAGGCGGCAACCAACGAAATCGCAAGACGGGTCTTCATGTCCACACTCTCCAGTGTTTGTTTGTGCGCCTTCAACCACGGAGCCGGAGCATTGTTCCGGTTCCCGCGTGATGAAACGCACATCAAGACTGGAGAGTGTTACGGCGTAACAGTTCAACTCGCTGCGATCTCGTGCCCCGCCATCAATTCCAGCGCGCGCACCATCGCCGAATGATCCCACCCTTTGCCGCCATGCGCGGTGCAGGACGAGAACAATTGCTGCGCCACCGCCGTGCTCGGCAACGACAGGCCGAGCGAGCGAGCCCCCTCGAGCGCGAGGTTGAGATCTTTCTGGTGCAATTCGATACGGAAGCCCGGATCGAAATTGCGCTTCACCATGCGCTCGCCATGCACCTCGAGAATCCGCGACGAGGCAAAGCCGCCCATCAGGGCCTTGCGCACCAGCGCGGGATCAGCACCGGCCTTGGACGCGAACAGCAGCGCTTCACTGACCGCCTCGATCGTCAGCGCGACGATGATCTGGTTAGCGACCTTGGTCGTTTGCCCATCGCCGTTCGCGCCGACATGCGTGACGTTCTTGCCCATCTTGTCAAAGATCGGCTTCATGGTGCCAAAGGCCCGCTCGGGACCACCGACCATGATGGTGAGGCTTGCAGCCTTGGCGCCGACCTCGCCGCCCGACACCGGCGCATCGAGATAGTCCGCGCCGAGCGCCTCGATCTTCTTCGCGAAGTCCTTGGTCGCCAACGGCGAGATCGAGCTCATGTCGACCACGATCTTGCCTTTGGAGATGCCGCCGGCAACGCCGTCCTTGCCGAACAGCACGGCCTCGACATGCGGCGTATCCGGCACCATGATGATGACGGCGTCCGCCTCCTCCGCGACTTCCTTCGCCGACTTGCAAGCGACGCCGCCCGCTGCGATCAGCTCCGGCGCGACCGGCGAGACATCGTGCAGGAGAACACGATGGCCCGCAGCCAGAAGATGGCCGGCCATCGGCCGTCCCATGGTGCCAAGTCCGATAAAGCCGATGTCGATCATGTCAGATGTCCTCAGGTCTCGAAAGTCTGCGCGGCGTGCCAGGACAGGCCTTCCAGCGTCGTGGTGCGCGGCTTGTATTCGCAGCCGATCCAGCCGCGATAACCGATCGCGTCGAGATGGCGGAACAGGAAGGGATAGTTGATCTCGCCGGTGCCCGGCTCGTGCCGGCCAGGGTTGTCGGCGATCTGGACGTGCGCGATCTGCGGTAGATATTCCTGCATGGTGCGGGCGAGATCGCTCTCCATGATCTGCATGTGATAGATGTCGTACTGCACGAACAGATTGTTCGACCGCACCTCGGAGATAAGCTGGATCGCCTGCTCGGTGCCGTTGAGGAAGAAGCCGGAAATGTCGAGCGTGTTGATCGGCTCGACCAGCAGCTTGATGTTCTCCCGCGCCAACGTCGAGGCGGCGAAGCGCAGATTCCCGACCAGCGTCTCCTGAAGCTCGCGCGGATCGGCATCGACAGGCGCGATGCCGACGAGGCAATTGAGCTGATCGCAATCGAGCGCCTTGGCGTAGTCGATGGCGCGGAACACGCCGTCGCGGAATTCGGCCGCGCGATCGGGCATGATCGCGATGCCGCGCTCGCCGGCGCCCCAATTTCCGGCCGGCAGATTGTGCAGCACTTGCGTCAGTCCATGAGCCTCGAGCTGCTCGCGGAGCTGCGCCTTATCGAAATCATAGGGGAAGAGATATTCGACCCCGGCAAAGCCTGCCGCTTTCGCCGCAGTAAAGCGGTCGATGAACGGCATCTCGTTGAAGAGCATGGTGAGGTTGGCGGCAAACTTCGGCATGGTGCGCTCCCCTATTCAGCCGGCTGCAACACGCCGGGCCGCTTGGTCCCGACCTCGTCGAGCGGCAGGTCGAGGACCTCCTCGAACTCGACGATGTTGTCGATTTCGGTGCCCATCGCGATGTTGGTGACGCGTTCGAGGATGAACTCCACCACCACAGGCACGCGGTGCTTCTTCATCAAGTCGCGCGCGGTGGCGAACGCAGCCTGCGTATCCTTGGGATCGGTGACGCGGATCGCCTTGCAGCCGAGGCCTTCGGCCACCGCGACGTGGTCGACGCCATAGCCACCAAGCTCGGGCGCGTTGACGTTCTCGAACGAGAGCTGGACGTGATAGTCCATCTCGAAGCCACGCTGGGCCTGACGGATCAGGCCAAGATAGGAATTGTTCACGACGACGTGGATGTAGGGCAGATTGAACTGCGCCCCGACCGCGAGCTCCTCGATCAGGAACTGGAAGTCGTAATCGCCTGACAGCGCAACGATGTCGCGATCAGGGCATGCCGCACGTACGCCGAGCGCAGCGGGCAACGTCCAGCCGAGCGGCCCCGCCTGACCGGCATTGATCCAGTTGCGTGGCTTGTAGACGCCAAGGAACTGCGCACCTGCGATCTGCGACAGACCGATCACGGTGACATAGGTGGTGTCGCGGCCGAACGCCTTGTTCATTTCCTCGTAGACGCGCTGCGGCTTGATCGGAACGTTGTCGAAATGGCTCTTGCGCAGCATGGTCTTCTTGCGGTCACGGCAGGCCGCGGGCCACGCCTGGCGCTCGCGGAGCCTGCCGGAACGTCGCCACTCCCTGGCGACGGAAACGAAGAGTTCGAGCGCGGCTTTGGCATCCGAGACGATACCGAGATCGGGATTGAACACACGCCCGATCTGCGTCGGCTCGATGTCGACATGCACGAAGGTGCGGCCCTTGGTGTAGGTCTCGACCGAGCCGGTGTGACGGTTGGCCCAACGGTTGCCGATACCGAGCACGAAATCGGACTCCAGCATCGTGGCATTGCCGTAGCGGTGGCTGGTCTGCAGGCCGACCATGCCGGCCATGAGCACGTGATCATCGGGAATCGCGCCCCACCCCATCAGCGTCGGGACAACAGGGACATTGGCGATCTCGGCGAACTCCACCAACAAGTCGGAAGCATCGGCATTGATGATGCCGCCGCCCGCAACGATCAACGGCCGCTCGGCTGCGTTGAGCATCTCCAGCGCCTTCTCGACCTGCTTGCGCGTCGCGGTCGGCTTGTAGACCGGCAGCGGCTCGTAGCTCTCGTCGTCGAACTCGATCTCGGCAAGCTGCACGTCGAGCGGCATATCGATCAGTACCGGGCCCGGCCGGCCTGAGCGCATCACGTGGAAGGCCTGGCTGAACACGCGCGGCACCAGCGCCGGCTCGCGCACCGTCACCGCCCATTTGGTCACAGGCTTTGCGATCGACTCGATGTCGACGGCCTGGAAGTCCTCCTTGTAAAGCCGGGCGCGCGGCGCCTGCCCAGTGATGCAAAGGATCGGGATGGAATCGGCGATCGCCGAATAGAGTCCGGTGATCATGTCGGTGCCGGCCGGCCCGGAGGTGCCGATGCAGACGCCGATATTGCCGGCCTTGGCCCGCGTATAGCCCTCGGCCATGTGCGAGGCACCCTCGACATGGCGCGCGAGGATGTGGCGGATCGAGCCGCGCTTCTTCAGCGCCGAGTAGAGCGGATTAATTGCCGCTCCGGGAACGCCGAAGGCGGTCGAGATGCCTTCCTTCTCCAGGATGCGCACAGCAGCATCGATAGCTCGCATCTTCGCCATATCGGACCTCGCTCGATTAAGTCAGCGAGCGAGATCATCGGGTGCGCGGGATGCGATCTCAACGAAGCTGATTTTATTTTCCACGATGCGGCAGCCGTGGAAAAATCGCGGTCGTATCAAGCGGTTAGATTGAGAAATACGTGAAAGAGGATCACTCGAATAACGGCGCCAGCTCCATCTGCGGCACCAGCACGAGGCCCTTGTCGGTGATGCGAATTTCCGGAATGACCGATAGCGGAATCAAATTGAAGCCCATGTAGGGGATGGTGCAGCCGGCCTCGGCCCATTCCTTTTTCAGCACCTTGACCTCTTCGGCCACCTCGGTGACGCGCTTGTCCGACAACAGGCCCGCGATCGGCAGCGGAACCAAGGCCCTCACCTTTCCTTCCGCGACCACGCAGACACCGCCCTGCTGCGCCTTGATCGCGGCGATCGCCACTTGCATGTCTGCCTCATTGGTGCCGGCAACGATGATGTTGTGGCTGTCGTGGCCGACGCTGGAGGCCACCGCGCCGCGCTTCAGGCCGAAATCCTTCAACAGGCCATAGGCGACGTTGCCGGCCGACTTGCCGTGGCGCTCCACGACTGTGACGAAGCACAGGCCATAGCGTGCGAACAGCGACGGCCAGTCCTTGGCTGGTTCGATCACGACTTTCTCATGGATCAGGGTGATGCCGGGCAACGCGGTCTTGATGGCGTTGACCGTACAGACATTCGTCGGGAGCACGGGCGTCAGCTTGAGCTTGTCCGGCAACTTGACGGTAACATAGGCGGCCTTGGGATATTGATAGCGCTGCGACAGCGCCTGATCGAGGCGCGGCGTGATCTTGCGATTCTCGACGACCAACTCGCCGCCATACCAGGTTGATTGCGGCTTGAGATTGTCGTCCATCAGCACGAGATCGGCGCGGCGGCCGCCGCCGAGCCCACCGATATCGCCCTCCATGTTGAAGCGCGTGGCGCCGTGCAGCGACCCCATCGACCAGGCTTGCTCCGGCGACATCCCGGCCTTAACGGCTTCGCGCACGACCCAGTCGAGGCCGAACATGAGAAGATCGTCGGCATCGCGATCGTCAGTGCAAACGGCAGTGCGCTTATGCGAAGCGCCTAGCTCGGTGATCGTCCGTATCGCCTGCGGCAGCGAATGCCACGGCGTTGTCGGCGGACCGCCACGCAGGAAGATCCAGACGCCGGCATCGAGCAGATCGTCGGCGATGTCGCGGTCAATCGCCTCATGGGTATCGGTCACGCCCGATGCCGCATAGGCCGCAACGAACTCGCGGCCGTAGATATGGCCGGATACCGGCCGGCCCCGCTGCAACGCAGCCGCAAGGATCGCATGGCTGCGCTCGTCACCCATGGTGACAGGCACAAAATCCATCTTCTCGCCGAGCGCGACGGCTTCAGGCCACCGGTCGAACAGGCCCGCAATCTTGTCGGGCGTGAGGTCACCGCCCGCAGTTTCAAGCTCGGCCGAAGTGGCGGGTACAGTGCTCGGCACCGTCAAGAAGATGGAGAGCGGCGCCTCGCGCGCGTCTTCTAGCATAGCTTCGACGCCAGCGACGTCCATGACATTGCCGATCTCGTGGCTGTCGCAGAAGATGGTGGTGGTGCCGTTCAGCAGCGCGGCCTCGGCATAGGCACAGGCCGTCACCATCGAGGATTCGATGTGGATGTGCGGATCGACCAAACCTGGCGCGATGATGCCACCGGCGGCGTCATAAAGCGCGACGTCGCTCCAGTCCTTCTTCGCCGCGCCCGATGGTTTCACCGCCGCGACGCGGCCGCCGGTGATCCAGACCTCCCGTCCCGGATGGATCCGCTCCGAATAGGTGGAGAGCACCCGCGCGCCCGTGATGACAAGGTCGGGCGTCACGCGCGCGGAGGCCACATCGGCGAGACGGCGCGTCATCGTATGCAGCGGCGCGACGGCGAAACGGGTGAGTTTGGTCATCGGAACTCCCGGCGGAGGTGGATCGTCCGGCAATGGTTGCGCCCCCGAGTTGGAGGGGCAACTCAATTAAAACGGCACTTCTGCTTACGCATTGGGCAAGGCCGGCAACCGTCACATGGCCGCCACAACCCATCGATGTCCGCCGGAGCATAGCACGGCGCCGACCCCCACCCTCCCTCATCCGATACAGTTCCAAATGAACTTCCCCCGCACCGCTGCGACCAACTCAGGCCATGCTCAGACTCCTCGCCCTGCCCATCGAATTGCTGCGGATCGCCTTTTATGCGTTGCAGGGCCTTGTCGACGCGCTGCGGGCACGCAACCGGCTGGATCTGGAATTCAACGTCCTCGTCAACGCTCCGCGCGATGCGGTTTGGCAATTCAGCACCGCCGACCGCATGGTGCTGGATGGCCCGCCAGAGCTCGACATCTCGCGCGAACCTATCCCTGATAGCGACGGACTCTGGCTGACGCGCCTCCTGGTCAGCGGCCAGCCACGGACACAAGGCGTTTCTCGCGAGCTCATCCGCGACGAGGCGAAAGGCGTCGTTGTCGCTCAGGGCGTGGCGCACGAGCTGTCCGTGCCTCCCGAGGGCGGTCGCAACGTCAAATCCGGGATGCGCATCGAAGCAACCGCGCACGGAACGTCGCTCACCGTGTTCAGCGAAATGACGGTTAGCGTCTTTCGCGACCGCATCATCTATCCCCTTGGCCTGCGCCGCATGGCGCAGCTGATCAAGCAGCAGTGCGAGACACAGGCCGGTACCAGCAGTCGGGCGGCTGCGCTGGCCAACAACGGCCTGGTCCTGTCGGTCCTGGCGTTTCTGAGCTTCTGCTATCTGTTCGGCTGGAAGGAAGGCGTGCTGCTGTCGGTCGTGGTCGTCATTCACGAAGCCGGGCATGTCGCGGCGATGCTGATGGCCGGTGTCGGTGTCCGCGGCATCTACCTCATCCCCTTCTTCGGCGGTGCGGCCGTTCCGAAGACCGCCTATCGCACCGAAGGCCGCCTTGGCTTCATCGCCCTGATGGGACCGGGCTTCAGCCTGATTCCGACGCTCGGCTTGTTCGCGATGTATCGGGCGAATGGCTCGCCCGTGCTGCTTCAGGCCGCGCAGATGTTCGCGATCATCAACGCTGCCAATTTGCTTCCGATCTATCCGCTCGACGGCGGACTGATCCTCAATGCGCTGATCGGTTCGGTGAGCCGCAGTTTCGCGCAGTTTGTGGGATGGATCGGAGTGCTTGTTGGCCTCGGGCTGGCGCTCTACTTCCAGTCCTTCCTGATCGGCATTCCGTTCCTGCTGTTTGCGCTCCAGCGCTATCTGTCTAGCAGCAAGACGTTTCAGCTCGAGCCGCTCTCAACCGCCGGCGGCTTCGCGCTGGCAGGCGCCTCGATCGCGATCTTCGGTCTGTATCTCTATGTAATCAGGGCCGTGCTCGATTAGCCCGATCACCGCGCTTCAGGAAGGCTTCGGCTCCGGGACGACACCGCCAAGGGCAGCTGTAAGCTCCGCCGCTACCTCGCGCACCACGCGGCCGATCTCCGGCAGCCGCGCGTCTGTGATGCGGCTGGTCATGCCGGACACCGAGATCGCCGCGAGCGGCTCGGCGCTGGGGCTATAGACCACCGCGGCGACGCAGCGCAGCCCCATCTCGGCCTCTTCGTCGTCCACCGCAAAACCCTGCTTCCGGACCATCGCGAGTTCCTTGAACAGGTCGCTCGGGCGCACGATGGACTTTTCTGTCAGCCTCGGCATGCCGTGATGGCGGATGACGGCACCGACGTCCTCGTCGGAATAAGTCGCAAGCACAGCCTTGCCGACGCCCGAGGTCACCATCGCGACACGGCCGCCGACCTTGGTCAGCGAGCGCATGATCTCGCGGCTCTCCATGCGGGTGAGCACGATGATGAATTCGTCGTCGACGACGGCGAGGTTTGCAGTCTCACGTGTGAGATCGCGCAGTTTGCGCAAATAGGGAATGGCTTGTGCAGTAAAATTGCGACGCCGCGCGAAGCTCGCGCCCACGGTGAAGCTGCGCACGCCGACATGCCATTTGGATTCGGCGCGGTCGAACTGCACAAATCGGCGGCTCTCAAGCGTCGCCAGCAGACGGTGCACCGTCGAGGCCGATAAGCCGGTGCGGACGGCAAGATCGCTGAGGCGATAGCCTTCGTCATCCTCGGCCAGCGTCTCGAGAATCGACAGCGCGCGGTCAACGGACTGCACGCCGCCGTCGCGATCAGCGTCTGCTGCCGATCGTGTTTCGAGCGATTTCCGCCGGATCACGTTCTTGCCCATCGCGACCTGCCGATTTGGCTGTCGTCATTCCGGGGCGCGCGTGAGCGCGAACCCGGAATCTCGAGATCCCGGGTTCGACGCTTCGCGCCGCCCCGGGATGACAAGAGTCTTATCAGAGCAGGCCCGCGCCGCGGGCCCACTTGTACTTGGCGCCGAGCACCTCGACCGGAAGCTCGGTCGAGTACGCATAGGCTGGGATGCCGTTCTGGTAGAGATATTCTGCGGCTTCCTCGACTTCGACGTCGCCCGCGAGCGAGGCCACGATCGGCTTCACGAAGCCCTTGGCCTCCATCTCCTTCTTCACCTCGACCATGTTGCGGGCGAACACCATCGGCGGCGTGACGATGGTGTGCCAGTAGCCGAGAATCAGCGAGTGGATGCGCTCGTCCGACAGGCCGAGCTTCACCGTGTTGACATAGGTGATCGGCGGCTCGCCGCCGGTGATATCCACAGGATTTCCGGCCGCTCCAAACGGCGGGATGAACTTGCGGAAGGCCGCATCGAGATCCGGCGGCATCGACATCAGCGACAGGCCATTGTCGACGCAAGAGTCCGACAGCAGCACACCCGAGCCACCGGCACCGGTGATGATCAGCACGTTCTCGCCCTTGGGCGTCGGCAACACCGGCACGCCGCGGGCGAACTCGAGCAGCTGCCGCAGCGAGCGAGCGCGGATTACGCCAGACTGCGCCAGGACGTCCTCATAGATCTTGTCGTTACCGGCAAGCGCGCCGGTGTGCGACGAGGCCGCCTTCGCGCCGGCCGAGGTGCGGCCGGCCTTGAGCACGACGACGGGCTTCTTCTTGGAGACGCGCTTGGCAGCTTCCGCGAAAGCCCGGCCGTCCTTCAGGTCCTCGCAGTGCTGCGCGATGATCGCCGTATTCGGATCCTGCTCAAAGAAGGCGAGCAGATCGTCCTCGTCGATATCGGACTTGTTGCCGAGGCCGACGATGGCAGACACACCCATTTTCGCCGAGCGGGAGAAGCCGATGATGGCCATGCCGATGCCGCCGGACTGCGACGATAGCGCCGCCGAGCCCTTGACGTCGTAGGCGGTGCAGAAGGTCGCGCAGAGATTGGCGGGCGTATAATAGAAGCCGTAGATGTTCGGCCCCATCAGGCGGATGTCGTATTTCTTGCCGACCTCGACGATCTCGGCCTGCAGCTCGGGCGCACCGGCTTCGGCGAAGCCCGACGGAATCAGCACGGCGCCCGGGATCTTCTTCTCACCGCATTCGGTGAGCGCAGCCGCTACGAACTTCGCGGGGATCGCGAACACCGCCGTGTCGATCACGCCCGGTACGTCCTTGACGCTCTTGTAGGCCTTGTAGCCGAGGATCTCGGCGGCCTTCGGATGGATCGGATAGATCTCACCCTTGTAGCCGCCGTTGATGAGGTTCTTCATCACGGAGTTGCCGATCTTGCCGTCCTCTGCGGAGGCGCCGACCACGGCAACGGCCTTCGGCTGCATGATGCGGCTCATGGCCGCAACGATCTCTTCGGTCGGACGCGGCTTCGGCTTCGGCTTGTAAGCAAAGTCGACGACGATGCGCACGTCGGCGGCAATCGCGTCCTTGGCGGTGGCGAAGACAGGGTTGAGGTCGAGCTCGACGATTTCGGGGAAGTCGGTGACGAGCTGCGAGACCTTGACGATGACGTCAGCGAGCGCCGTACGGTTCACGGGCTCGCCGCCGCGCACGCCCTTCAAGATTTCGTGTGCCTGGATGCCGTCGAGCATCGACAGCGCGTCTTCCTTGGTCGCAGGCGCGAGGCGGAAGGTGATGTCCTTGAGCACTTCGACCAGCACGCCGCCGAGGCCGAAGGCCACCAACTTGCCGAACGAGCCGTCAGTGATCGAGCCGACGATGACTTCGGTGCCGCCGGCCAGCATCTGCTGAACCTGGATGCCTTCGATCTTGGCGTCGGCCTTATACTTCTTGGCGTTGCCGAGAATGGTTTCGTAAGCCTTCTCAGCGTCCTGCGCGGTCTTGACGCCGACAATGACGCCGCCGGCTTCGGTCTTGTGGAGAATGTCCGGCGAGACGATCTTCATCACCACCGGGAAGCCCATCGCGGACGCCATCTTGCCGGCCTCGCCGGCCGACTTCGCCACGCCTTCTTTCGGCACCGGAATGCCGTAGGCGTCGCAGACCACCTTGCCTTCCGGCGCGGTCAGGCTGGTGCGGTTGTCGGCCTTGACCTGGTCAAGGACCTTGCGGACGACGTCTTTGGAATTGGACATGAGCTTCTCCCTTGACCTTCAGTTCTTGCTTTGCAGAGCGCGCGAGACGCGGCTGCCGTGATACTTGCCATCGCCGCACTCTGTTCCGTGTGGCGGAACGGCGCGGCGAAATGCCTTGATTACACCGCCAGCTTGGATCAAAAATGGCTAGCGATGGCATTTGGTATGCCAGAAGCCAACTTGTCAAGTCAGAGCACCACCTATAACGCCGCAAAAAATAGGCAGCTTGACATTCTGGCATGTGGTATGCCAAAAACTTTCCGGTAAATATTCCTGTAAAAGACGACTCCCACCAGAGGAGAATCGTCGTGTCACTGCGGAAACCAACCAAGGCGTTGCCGAACATGGCCGAGGCAGACATCGCAATCGTTCGTATTGCCCCGGAGAGTAGCTTCAAGAACAAGGCGTACGACGCTTTGAAGGAAGCCATCCTCAAGATGGACATCTATTCGACGCCCGAGCCGGTCATGCTCGACGAGCGCGCGTTGTCCGAACGTCTTGGTGTCAGCCGCACGCCGATCCGCGAAGCCATCGCGATGCTGGAGCAGGACGGTTTCGTGAAGACCGTGCCGCGCCGCGGCATCATGGTGGTGCGCAGGACCAAGAGCGAGATCGTCGACATGATCCGCGCCTGGGCGGCGCTGGAGAGCATGGCGGCCCGTCTCATCACCACCACCGCGCGCAAGAAGGACATCACGGCGCTGCGCGACTTCTTCAAGGATTTCGGCAAGGACCGCCTGCCCGAGGATCACGTCGAGGAATATTCGCGCGCCAACATCGCCTTCCACCAGGCGCTGATCTCGCTGTCGGAATCCCCGGTGCTGGTCGATCTCACCAACGATTTGCTGCTGCACGTGCGCGGCTATCGCCAGCTGACGATCGGCCGCAAGGATCGCACCGCGACCTCCTTGCCCGAGCATCTCGGCATGATCGAGGCGCTGGAGGCGCGCGACACCGAGCTCGCCGAGAAGCGCGCCCGCGACCACACCCTCGGCCTTGCCGCTTACGTCGAAGCGCACGGTCAGGAACTCTTCACCTAGCAACATTCACCAGAAGGGCGAACCATTCGCCCCGCATCTTGAGACCAGGGAGACAAGGCCCATGCTGAACACCGCGACCAAGTCCGAAGCACCGGGCACCGAGCAGGAACTGACGGATGGCTTCCATCTCGTCATCGACGCGCTCAAGCTGAACGGCATCAACACCATCTATAATGTGCCGGGCATCCCGATCACGGATTTAGGCCGCATGGCGCAGGCCGCCGGCATTCGCGTGATCTCCTTCCGCCACGAACAGAACGCGGGCTACGCCGCGGGCATCGCCGGCTATCTGACCAAGAAGCCCGGCGTCTGCCTCACGGTGTCCGCGCCCGGCTTCCTCAACGGTCTCACCGCGCTCGCGCACGCCACCACCAACTGCTACCCGATGATCCTGGTCTCGGGCTCCTCGGAGCGCGAGATCGTCGACCTCCAGCAGGGCGACTACGAAGAAATGGACCAGCTCGCGATCGCAAAGCCCCTGTGCAAGGCGGCCTATCGCGTGCTGCACGCCCAGGACATCGGTATCGCTTTCGCCCGCGCGATCCGCGCCGCCGTCTCGGGTCGTCCGGGTGGCGTCTATCTCGACCTGCCGGCCAAGCTGTTCGGCCAGGTGATGAACGCCGATGCCGGCCAGAAGTCGCTGGTCAAGGTGATCGACGCGGCCCCCGCGCAGATCCCCTCGCCTGCTTCGGTGAAGCGCGCACTCGACGTGCTGAAGGCCGCAAAGCGTCCGCTGATCATTCTCGGCAAGGGCGCGGCGTACGCGCAGGCCGATGAGGAGATCAAGACCTTCGTCGAGAAGAGCGGCGTGCCGTTCCTCCCCATGAGCATGGCCAAGGGCCTGCTTCCCGACACGCATCCGCAATGCGCCGGTGCTGCGCGCTCGACTGTGCTGAAGGATTCCGACGTCGTCATGCTGATCGGCGCGCGGTTGAACTGGCTGCTCTCGCACGGCAAGGGCAAGAGCTGGGGCGAAGCGCCGAAGAAGTTCATCCAGGTCGACATCGAGCCGAAGGAAATGGACTCCAACGTCGAGATCGTCGCGCCCGTCGTCGGCGACATCGGCTCGGTGGTCTCCGCCTTCAACCAGGCGATGGGTTCTGGCTGGCCCTCCCCGCCCGCCGAATGGACCAAGGCCATCGTCACCAAGCGCGATGAGAACGTCGCCAAGATGGCGCCGAAGCTCATGAACAACAAGTCGCCGATGGATTACCACGGCGCGCTCGGCGTGTTGAAGAACGTGATCAAGGATCACCCGGAAGCGATCCTCGTCAACGAAGGCGCCAACACGCTCGACCTCGCCCGCGGCGTGATCGACATGTACCGCCCGCGCAAGCGTCTCGACGTCGGCACCTGGGGCGTGATGGGCATCGGCATGGGCCAGGCGATTGCCGCTGCGCTCGAGACCGGCCATCCGGTGCTCGCCGTTGAAGGCGACTCGGCCTTCGGCTTCTCCGGCATGGAGGTCGAGACCATCTGCCGCTACAACCTTCCGATCTGCGTCGTCATCTTCAACAATGACGGCATCTATCGCGGCACCGACGTAAACAACGTCAACGCCGATCCGGCGACGACCGTGTTCGTCAAGGGCGCGCGCTACGACAAGATGATGGAAGCCTTTGGCGGCGTTGGCGTGAATGCCACCTCGCCCGACGAGCTCAAGCGCGCGGTCGCCGAAGCGATGGCCTCGCGCAAGCCGACGCTCATCAATGCGGTGATCGATCCGGCTGCGGGCTCGGAGAGCGGCCGCATCGGCAACCTCAATCCGCAGAGCGTTCTGCAGAAGAAGAAGTAAGTCCCCCCTCAACCCTTTATTCCCTGTGGTTCGCAGGGGCAGACAGAGTACGGAGCAACACAATGACCAAAGCGCTCGAGGGCGTTCGCATTCTCGACTTCACCCACGTCCAGTCCGGACCGACCTGCACGCAGCTGCTCGCATGGTTCGGCGCCGACGTGATCAAGGTGGAACGCCCGGGCGTGGGTGACATCACCCGCGGCCAGCTGCAGGACATCCCGAACGTGGACAGCCTGTATTTCACCATGCTCAACCACAACAAGCGTTCGATCACGCTCGACACCAAGAACCCCAAGGGCAAGGAAGTCCTCACCGAGCTCATCAAGAAGTGCGACGTGCTGGTCGAGAATTTCGGCCCCGGCGTGCTCGACCGCATGGGCTTCCCCTGGGAGAAGATCCAGGCGATCAACCCGAAGATGATCGTCGCGTCGATCAAGGGCTTTGGCCCCGGCCCCTACGAAGACTGCAAGGTCTATGAGAACGTCGCGCAGTGCACCGGCGGCGCGGCTTCCACCACCGGCTTCCGCGATGGTCTTCCGCTCGTCACCGGCGCGCAGATCGGCGACAGCGGCACCGGCCTGCATCTGCGCTCGGCATCGTGACCGCACTCTATCAGCGCACGCACTCGGGCAAGGGCCAAA
>JAEWHT010000180.1 GCA_023387695.1 Pseudomonadota bacterium
CCGGCCGCGACTTCCATCACGCGCGCCAGGATGTCGGTGGAGTGGCCGTACTGCCAGAGCGCGCCCGGTTGGTTGTGCAGCGGCAGTTTCGCGATGCGCTCGGCGAACTCGGCCAGGTCGAAATCACCGGCATAGATATCGGCAGCGCGATAGGCCTTGCGGACGAGAGTGTCGCCATAGAAGCCATAGGTGACGCCTGACGTATGCGTCATCAGGTCCTTCACAGTCATCGGCCGGTTCGGCGGCACCAGCTCGAGCGACTTGGTGCCGTCGTCGGCCTTCTTCTCGACGCCGACCTTCACATTGGCGAAGGACGGGATGTATTTGGAGACGGGATCATCGAGCTTGAACTTGCCATCCTCGAGCATCTTCATCGCGGCCACCGAGGTGATCGCCTTGCTCATCGAGAACAGACGGAAGATCGTCTTGTCGGTAATCGGCGCCTTGCTGACCACGTCCTGCACGCCGAAGGCCTCGTGGTAGACCGGCTTGCCGTGCTGCTTGATCAGCACCGTCGCGCCGGCGATCTTGCCGGTCGCAACCTCGTTCTTGAAGAACTCGCTCACCTTGGCGAGCTTGTCCTGATTGAAATGCGCGCCGGCCGGAATCTCGTAGGTGCCCTCCGCGCGCGCGAGCGACATCGTTCCAAACGAGACGAGCGCGCCGCAGACCAGCGCACGTAGTCCAATATTTGAAATCATATCCCCTCCCCGGAACATGGCTCGCGGAGTGTACTGAGCGCAATGTCAGGCACAAGAGCTGCCGTACCGCGCCAGAACGTCCGTGTGGAGCGCGGCGCTTGTCTCCGAAAAACAACAGAATATGACGTGGCCGATCGAGGGAGCCATCGGCAATGCGTCAATCGTCGTAAGGACCGCAATCTTCGCGGCCCGGTCGGCAGGAAAGCGGTAAATGCCGGTCGAAATCGCGGGAAATGCCACCGAGGTCAGCTCGTGCTTCGCGCACAGCTCGATTGAACGGCGATAGCAGGAGGCGAGCAAATCGTCCTCGCCATGGGTGCCGCCATTCCAGACAGGGCCGACGGTGTGGATCACATGCGCGGCCTTCAGCCGGTAGCCCTTGGTGATCTTGGCGTCGCCCGTCTTGCAACCGTGGAGCATACGACATTCGGCCACGAGGTCAGGACCGGAGGCGCGGTGGATCGCACCATCGACGCCGCCCCCACCAAGGAGCGACGAATTCGCGGCGTTGACGATCGCGTCAACGCCGAGGGTGATGATGTCGGCAACAATGACTTCGAGCTCCGCGCCGCCGATCCGGCGCGTCAGCATCGTCATTGATCAGGCCGCGACGACGACGCCCTTCTCGGAGAAGAGCTGCTGCAATTCGCCGGCCTGGAACATCTCGCGGACGATGTCGCAACCGCCAATGAACTCACCCTTCACGTAGAGCTGAGGGATGGTCGGCCAGTTCGAGAATTCCTTGATGCCGTTACGCAGCTCGGCGGATTCGAGGACGTTGAGGCCCTTATAGCCGACGCCGATGTGGTCGAGAATCTGGACGACCTGGCCGGAGAAACCGCACTGCGGAAATTGCGGCGTACCCTTCATGAACAGAACCACGTCGTTCGACTTCACTTCGTTGTCGATGAATTCCGCGATGCTCATATCCGTGTCCTTCTGGGGCTGGAGCCCTCAACATTTTCCTCGGGCCGGCTCAGCCGATCTAACCCGATACCTGCCCATATATGTAGCCCAAACCGTTGTGCATCCAAAGTAAAATGGCGGTTAGGGCAGCCCCGGCCCCATTGCATGATGGCACGAATATCATCACCGGGGAGGACTTTCATACCGTAACGGAGCCCCTATCTAGGACGAACCTTGGTTTTGGAACCGGGTATCGCCAATAACGTTCTCTTGTCCTGTCTGGAGAAAAACGTGACGAAACAAGCCTCCGCACCGGCCACGCCGCCGCTTTCGTCACAATTGGCTGCCCCCGGCGGCCTTGCTCAGAGGCTGGAGACCGCTTTTCTCGCTGTCCGCAACGAGACGGAGCGCCGGGCGACCCCGCTTTCGCCCGAGGATCAGCAGATCCAGTCGATGCCGGATGCGAGCCCCATCAAATGGCATCGCGCCCATACCACCTGGTTCTGGGAGCAGTTCCTGCTCGGTGAGCACGCCGCGGGCTACCGACCCTTCCACCCCGATTTCGCGTTCCTATTCAATTCCTATTACGTCAGCGCCGGCCCGCGTCATGCCCGCAATCATCGCGGCGACATCACCCGGCCCAGCGCCAACGAAGTCGGTGCCTATCGCAGCTATGTCGATGCGGCCGTCGTCAAGTTCTTCCGCGAGGCCGGCGACGACAAGCTCCGCGAGATCGCACCGCTCGTCGAGGTCGGACTGAACCATGAGCAGCAGCATCAGGAATTGATGTTCACCGACATCCTCCACGCCTTCGCGCAGAACCCGGTCTACCCGGCTTACGACAAGGACTGGCGCTTTCCGTCTACGACGCGCACGGGCGACGACTGGATGATGCTCAACGAAGGCATCCACACCGTCGGCCATGTCGACGACAGCTTTCATTTCGACAACGAGAAGCCTGCACATCGCGCGCTCGTCGGTCCCGTGAAGATCGCGCGCAACCTCGTCACCAATGGCGAATGGCTCGCCTTCATGCGCGACGGCGGCTACGCGAAAGCGACGCTGTGGCTGATGGACGGCTTCGCCGCAGCCAGCAAGGAAGACTGGCAGGCGCCGGGCCATTGGCGCGAGGCCGATGGTGGGTGGCAGGTGATGACGCTCGCCGGCCTCAAGCCGATCGATCCAGACGCGCCGGTCTGCCACATCAGCTACTACGAAGCCGATGCGTTCGCGCGCTGGGCCGGCAAGCACCTGCCGACCGAGATGGAATGGGAAGTCGCGGCACGTACCAAACAGCTCAACGACGCCTTCGGCATCGTGTGGCAGTGGACGCGCTCTTCGTATTCGCCCTACCCAGGCTATCGCGCCGTCGAAGGCGCACTCGGCGAGTACAACGGCAAGTTCATGGTCAACCAGCTGGTGTTGCGCGGCTCCTCGCTGGCGACACCCGATGGCCACAGCCGTGTCACATATCGCAACTTCTTCTATCCGCACCACCGCTGGCAGTTCACGGGGTTGCGGCTCGCCGATTACGTCTGACTTTAATCCGACGACAAATACGCGCCGGACAGCGCGTTCAGGAGAGTATCATGAATGTGCACGCCAGCGCTTTGGCTGAAGCCCATCTCCCCGACGAGCAGACCACGGCCTTCGCGCGCGAGGCGATCGAGGACCTCTCGCAGCAGCCAAAGAAACTGTCGCCGAAATATTTCTATGACGCGACCGGATCGGAGCTTTTCGAAGCGATCACGCGCCTGCCGGAATATTATCCGACGCGCACTGAGCTCGCGATCCTGAGAGAGCGCGGCAGCGAGATCGCAAAAATCATCCCAGGGAATGCCGCACTGGTCGAGTTCGGCGCCGGCGCGACCACGAAGGTCCGCCTGCTATTGAACAAATCCAAATTCGCAGCCTATGTGCCGGTCGACATCTCTGGCGACTTTCTGCAGGCGCAAGCCAACGGGCTGAAGCGCGACTTCCCTTCGCTTGGCATCTATCCGGTGGCAGCCGATTTCACCACGCCGTTTGAACTGCCGAAGGAGATCGCGTCGATGCCCAAGGTCGGCTTCTTCCCGGGCTCGACCATCGGCAATTTCGAGCCGCATGAGGCGCAGGCTTTCCTGAAGAGTGCCCGCCAGATCCTGGGCAAGGGCGCTCAGATGATCATCGGCGCTGATCTCGAGAAGGAGGAGCGCCTGCTCCACGCCGCCTACAACGATGCCGCCGGCGTCACCGCGCGCTTCAATCTCAATGTGCTCGTGCGCATCAACCGCGAGCTCGGCGGTAATTTCGACCTCTCCGCCTTCACGCACGGCGCGATCTACAATCACGAGCGGCACCGGATCGAGATGCATCTGATCAGCAGGAAGAGCCAGACCGTGCGCATGCTGGGTACCAGCTTCTCTTTCCGGCCGGGCGAGAGCATCCACACCGAGAACAGCTACAAGTACAGCTTCGAGCGCTTCACCGCGCTGGCGCAAGGCGCCGGCTGGCGCGTGCGCGAGAGCTGGACGGACGCAGCGAAGATGTTCTCGGTCCATGCATTGGAAGCGGCGGAGTAACACTCCGGCGCTTTAATGCTCCTCGGCCTCTTTCGGCTTCGATCCGAGCGACATCGACTCCCACACCGCGACGATGATCATGATCACGCTCGTCGCGACCGACAGCCATAGCGGCGAGAGATCGGCGGCAAACCACCACAGCACCGCGAGCAGGATGATGCCGATGCCGTGGGAGAGCTGGAGGAAGCCGCGGATCGAGTGCTTGAACAGGATGGTGCCGACCAGGAACACCAGCGGACCACCGATCGTGCTGACGATGGTGCGGACGTCGGAATGGCCCGAGGGATGCTTCAGCACCAGCTCGTCCGAGACCGCGGTCAGAATGATGCCGGCGACGATCGGCATGTGCAGATAGGTGTAGGCGAGCCGCGCCAGCCGGCCGGAGTCGGCGCTCTTCGAGAGCAGCTCCGAGCCTGCCTCTGCGCCCTTGTGGAAATAGACCCACCACATCGCGATGCTGCCGACCAGCGCCGAGACGAAGGCCAGGATATTCTCCGCGGTCCAGTCCAGCTCGGCGAAGGTTGCGCCGTTGACGACGACGGCCTCGCCCAGCGCGATGATGATGAAGCCGGCGCAGCGTTCGGCCATGTGGCCGCCCTCGACGGCCCAGGCCTCGACCGACGAGAAGCCCAGCTTCGGCACCCAGAACCGCACCGCCGGCGAGACGTATTCGATCGTCAGCGCCACGATCCAGTACCACAGTCGCGCCTCGCCATGGGCCAGGCCGCCGAGAATCCAGAACACCGCCGAACAGGAGAGCCAGATCAGAATGCGGATGGCATTGTGCCGTACAGCGGTGCGATGGCGCGGGGTCGCGAACATCCAGAAGGCGGTGCGTCCGACCTGCATGGTCGCATAGGCAATCGCAAACCAGAGCCCGCGGCCGTCGAACGCGCTTGGAATCGTCGTCGACAGCACGAGGCCACCCAGCATCATCAGGAAGATCAGGATGCGGACCGGCGTCAGCTCGGGGTTGAGCCAGTTGGTGACCCAGGCGGTATAGACCCACCCCCACCACACGGCCAGGAACAGCAATGTGACCTGCACTGCGCCCAGCGGCGTGAAGTGGTGCAACAGCGTGTGCGAGATCTGGGTGACGGCGAAAACGAAGACCAGGTCGAAGAACAGCTCGGCGTTGGTGACGCGGCTCGGCTGGTTCGGCACGATCACGCGAAACATCGCGCCGCGCGGATTGTCGGCCGCCATCATCGCCCCCGTCGCGCGATCAGGTCAGGTGCACTCGATTCAAGTACCGGGCACGCCGGTTTGCAGCGCCAGCGCATGCAGAACGCCGCCCATCTGGCCCTGCAGGGACCGATAGACGATCTGGTGCTGTTGAACGCGGGATTTGCCGCGGAAGGATTCCGAGATCACGGTCGCGGCATAATGGTCGCCATCGCCGGCGAGGTCACGGATGGTCACCTCGGCATCGGGGATTGCTGCCTTGATCATCGCCTCGATATCGTGGGCGTCCATGGGCATTCGGGTCTTGCTCCTTGTGTCGACAGTCTCGGCGTCGAATCGCTTGCCGGGATCCCCTCACCGGCCGGGCCAAACTTAGCGTGAACGGCCTTCTACGTCACGCCTTCAGGCACTATATCCCTGATCCCATCCGGATAAAGGCACGACAATGTGCCGCGTGCGGCAGATTGATCGAAAAGGCGTGAAATCATGAAGCTTCCAGGCCCCGACCACCCCATCACCATCACCCAAAATCCCCGCCGTGTCCGCGTGACGGCGGGCGATATCGTGATTGCCGAGAGCACCAAGGCGCTGACGCTGAAAGAGGCCCGATATCCGGCGGTGCAATATCTTCCGCGCGAGGACGCCAATATGGCGCTGCTGGAGCGCACCCAGCGTACCACCCACTGCCCCTACAAAGGGGACGCCAGCTATTACAGCGTCAAGGCCGACGGCAAGACGCTCGACAACGCCATCTGGACCTATGAGACGCCCTTCCCCGCGATGACGGAGATATCAGGCCATCTCGCCTTCTATCCGGACAAGGTCAAGATCGAGGAAGTGGGGTAATTTGAGACGCTGTCATTCCGGGGCGGTCCGTAGGACCGAACCCGGAATCTCGAGATTCCGGGTCTGGTGCTAACGCACCATCCCGGAATGACAACCAAGAGAGCTACGCCCTGAAGATCGTGAGCCCGAGAACAAGTAACACCAGGAAGATCACAACGAAGACATAGAACAGGAAGCGCGCAACGTCGGCTGAGGCAGCCGAGATGCCGGTAAAGCCGAGTACACCGGCCACGATCGAGATCAGCAGGAATATCAGTGCCCATTTCAAGATCGTCATTGCCAGCTCCGCGACATGGGCCACCGCGATCGGCGGCCTCAGCAATTTCGGAAACGCTAACTGCGCTGCGCAGGACTGGTTCCTGAACGCACGACGAAAGGTTGTCGTGGCACAAACGACCCTTGCTGAATCCGGTTCCCGGCGGCAAGGTCCGGCCAGGATAAGAACGCGAATGGGGCGGCCATGACGACGATGTCAACTTCTGCGACGGTGGGCGCAGAGACGCATGCCAAGCCGAAGGCGAAGACGCGCAATATGTCGCTCGACCGCGCCCGCACCTTCCTGACGCTGGTGGTGCTGCTGCATCACGCCGTCATTCCCTACACCTATTTCGGCCACACCGATCCGACGTCCTTCTTCGGCTTCGACATGGTCGTGCTCGCCACCGACAGCTTCTTCATGGCGATGTTCTTCTTCCTGTCGGGCTTGTTTGCTTGGTCGGGAATCGCGCGCAAGGGGGTGGCGAGCTATCTGGCCGACCGCGTCCGTCGGCTCGGCATCCCGTTCGTGATCTGCGCATTCACGGTCATTCCGATCGCATATTACGCCATCTCGCTGCGGCTCAGTCCCGAGATCGGATTTTCACAGTTCTGGTGGACTACGATCACGAAGGGCCCGTGGCCGAGCGGGCCGATCTGGTTCCTCTGGGTCTTGTTCGCCTTCGACCTGGTCGCGTGCCTTCTGTACACGCTGTCGCCCAGCCTGCTCGACCCGATCAACCGCCTCTCGCTGCATGGGCGGCGCCGACCTGCGGAATTCTTCGCGGTCATGCTGGCCGTCAGCGCTGCGTTCTATGTCCCCGGTCTGATGTATTTCGGGCCAAGCAATTGGTTCGAGTTCGGGCCGTTTTCGGTCCAGCATGGGCGCGTGATGCTGTATGCGACCTACTTCTTTTTCGGCGCCGGCATCGGCGTTGCGAGTATGGATCGCGGCCTGCTCTCGGCTGACGGCAGAATGGCCAAGGTGAGCTGGGAATGGTTGGTCCTGACAATCGTTCCGTATTGCCTGCTCTGGACGCTGATCTTCATCAAGCGCGAGATCCTGGGAAATCCGTCGCCGCTGCCGAATTGGTATGAAGGAATCTACGCCGCGTGCGTCACCCTTTTCAGCGTGGCCATCATGTTTCTGATCCTGGCCTTCTTCCAGCGGTTCAGGCAATCAGGCTCCGCCAAGCTGCTCGATCCGATGCAGTCGGCCGCCTTCGGCATGTTCCTGGTGCACTATCCGATCACGCTGTGGCTGCAATATTGGCTGTTCGACTTCAATTTGCCTGCCGTCGTAAAGGCTTTGACAGTGTTCGTGCTGACGGTGATTTTCAGCTGGGCCGTGACTGTGGCGTTACGGACAATTCCGGGCGCGAAGCAGGTATTGTAGGCCACGCTGTCTCCTCGTCATTGCGAGCGCAGCGAAGTAATCCAGACTGTTTCCACGGAGACAGTCTGGATTGCTTCGTCGCAAGTGCTACGCGCAATGACGGAGAAAGCGCCCTAGGCCGCCTTGCCGCCCATATACTCCGGCAACCAGCGCTCGTGCGACGTGCGCAGCGCATCGATCGACACAGGCGCTTCGCCGACGACAGCGATGGCATCACCACCGGTGGTGCCGATCCGCACGCAGGGCACCTCGCAGCCGCGCATCTTGGCGAGCACGCGGCCGGCTTCCGTCTCCGGCACTGTGACGAGATAGCGCGCTTGGTCCTCGCCATACCAATAGGCATGTGACACGAGCGAAGTCGGCGCTGCCAAGAGCTTCGCGCCAATGCCGCTTGCCATCGCCATCTCGGCAAGCGCGATCAAGAGGCCACCGTCGGAGAGATCGTGCACGGCAGTCGCGGTGCCCGCATGGATCATGCCGCGCACGCAATCGCCATTGCGCTTCTCGGCGGCGAGATCGACCGGCGGCGGGGCGCCCTCCTCGCGACCGCAGATGTCGCGCAGGTAGACGGACTGGCCGAGCCAGCCATGGGTCTCGCCGATCAGGAGGATCGCCTCACCCTCGGCCTTGAAAGCAAGCGATGCCGACTTGGTGAAATCGTCGAGCAGGCCGACACCGCCGATCGAGGGCGTCGGCAGGATTCCGCGGCCGTTGGTCTCGTTGTAGAGCGAGACGTTGCCCGAGACGACCGGGAAGTCGAGCGTGCGGCAGGCTTCCGAAATGCCCTTCAGGCAGCCGACGAACTGGCCCATGATTTCGGGCCGCTCCGGATTGCCGAAGTTGAGGTTGTCGGTAATTGCGAGCGGCTTGCCGCCGACAGCCGTGATGTTGCGCCAGGCTTCCGCCACCGCCTGCTTGCCACCCTCGAACGGATCGGCCTCGCAATAGCGCGGCGTGACGTCGACGGTCAGCGCCAGGCCCTTCGGCCCGTCCTGGACGCGCACGACTGCGGCATCGCCGCCGGGACGCTGCATGGTGTTGCCGAGAATGACGTGGTCGTACTGCTCCCAGACCCAGCGCTTGCTGCACATGTCGGGCGTGCCGATCAGCTTCTCCAGCGCGGCTCCAAGCGCCATCGGTGCAGGCACCTCGCGCGCATGCACGACCGGAAGCGCGACAGAGGGAACATGCGGACGATCATAGAGCGGCGCCTCGTCGCCGAGCTCCTTGATCGGCAGATCGGCCATGACGTCGCCGCCATGTTTGACCACGAAGCGCTTGCTCGGCGTGGTGTAGCCGACCACCGCGAAGTCGAGGCCCCACTTCTTGAAGATCGCCTCGGCTTCCTTTTCCTTCTCGGGCTTGAGCACCATGAGCATGCGCTCCTGGCTCTCCGAGAGCATCATCTCGTAGGCGCTCATGCCGACCTCGCGGGTCGGCACCGTGTCGAGATCGAGATCGACGCCGAGGTCGCCCTTGGCGCCCATCTCGACCGCCGAGCAGGTCAGGCCCGCCGCGCCCATGTCCTGGATCGCGATGACGCAATCAGCTTCCATGATCTCGAGGCAGGCCTCGAGCAGCAGCTTCTCGGCGAAGGGATCGCCGACCTGCACCGTCGGGCGCTTCTCCTCGGACTTGTCGTCGAATTCGGCCGACGCCATCGAGGCGCCGTGGATGCCGTCGCGGCCGGTCTTGGAGCCGAGATAGACGATCGGCATGTTCACGCCCGAGGCCGCCGCATAGAAAATCTTGTCGGCATCGGCGAGGCCTACCGCCATCGCGTTGACGAGGATGTTGCCGTCATAGCGGGTGTGGAAGCGCACCTGCCCACCAACAGTCGGCACGCCGAAGGAATTGCCGTAGCCGCCGACGCCGGCGACCACGCCGGAAACGAGATGCCGCGTCTTGGCATGCTCGGGCGCACCGAAGCTCAGTGCGTTGAGGCAAGCGATCGGGCGCGCACCCATGGTGAAGACGTCGCGCAAAATGCCGCCGACGCCGGTGGTCGCGCCCTGATACGGCTCGATGTAGCTCGGGTGATTGTGGCTCTCCATCTTGAAGACGACCGCCTGGCCGTCGCCGATATCGATCACGCCGGCATTCTCGCCGGGACCCTGGATCACCCAAGGCGCCTTGGTCGGCAGACCCTTCAGATGGATCCGCGAGGATTTGTACGAGCAGTGCTCGTTCCACATCGCCGAGAAGATGCCGAGCTCGGTGAAGGTCGGCTCCCGCCCGATCAGTTTCAGGATGCGCTCGTACTCGTCGGGCTTGAGCCCGTGGGCGGCAACCAGTTCAGGGGTGATCTTGGGTTCGTTCTTCATGGCTTCAGGGGCTTTCGGCGGGCGTTTGGCCGTTCTTAGGAACATCGGGGGCTCACGAAAAGCCCTTTATGACGCATTTTCCCGCTGTCCCACGTTTTGCAGGGTGGGGTGGCGGGAACGGGAATTGCAAGGCGCTGACGGATCGGATTTAAGGGCTAGAGACCCTTAATTGAAGGCCCATTTCCTTGCACGAATTGACCAAAGTCCCCGCGGCCCGCCGCCCCGACCTGCATGTCGCCACCGAGGGCGAATTCACGGGCTGGCGGACCTGGATTCGCGACAGTTTTGAGAGCCATATCGGCCCGTTCTGGCACAAGATCGAGGCCGACGGCAGCGTCCGCTCGGCGTTCCGGGTCGAGAAAAAGCATCTCAACGGCTCCGGGAACGTCCATGGCGGCTGCTTCATGGCCTTTGCCGATTATTGCCTGTTCGCTATCGCGACCCATGAGCTCGACGGCCCGGCCGTGACCACCAATTTCGCCTGCGATTTCCTCGACGCGGCCCGCGAAGGCGAGCTGGTCGAATGCACCGGCGAAGTCTCCCGCGCCGGTGGCTCGCTGATCTTCCTGCGCGGCAAGCTGACCTCAGCGGGAAGGCCGCTGTTCACTTTCTCCGGCACGATCAAGCGGGTGAAGCGGAAGCCGGCCCTGCAGGCTAACGCATAGCTCCGGCCTTTCCTTTTCGCGCCCCCTCGCCCACAGTCGCTGATAGCGCTGGAGCGCGGGGAGCAGAAACAAGGTGCCGCAGAGCACATCGTCGGGTCGCACAGCGGCTGCCGCATCAGCGCCATCGCCAACCACATCCGCTACCGGCGCGCGCAACTGGCGCGACTATGCGCTGCTGTTCGCATTGGCCTGCTGCTGGAGTTCGACGTATCCGCTGGCGAAGCTCGCGCTTCCCACGATCCCGCCGATCACCTTCATCTCGGTGCGCTCGCTGATCGCGGCAGCCTTCCTGTTCGCGATCCTGTGGATGCGCGGCGTCAAGGTGCCGACCGATCTCAAAGCCTGGAAGCTGTTTGCGACCCAGCAGCTGATCAACTCCACAGTTCCGTTCCTGGTCATCACCTGGTCTCAGCAATACGTGCCGGCGTCGAACACGGTGGTGCTGGCCTCGACGACGCCGATCTTCGCCTTCCTGATCACCTCGCTGATCACGCGGCACGAGCCGGCGACGTTCCTGAAGCTCGTGGGCGCGATCCTCGGCCTCGCCGGCACCATCGCCATCATCGGGCTCGACGCGCTGCATGGCTTCGGCAGCGACATTATTGCGGAGATCGCGATCCTGCTCGCCACCATCTCCTTTGCCTGCGCGACGATCTTCGGCCTCAGGCTCTCCGATTACGACCCGATGGTGGTGGCGGCCGGCTCGCTGCTGTTCGGCGGCCTCGTGCTGCTGCCGCCCTCGCTGATCATCGACCAGCCCTGGACACTGCACCCGACATCGACGGCGATCATCGCCACCGTTGTCATGGGCATCGTCTCCAGCGCGCTCGGCTTGATGCTGTTCTACATGTGCCTCGGCCGGCTCGGCACGCTGACGACGAATGCGCAAGGGTACTTGCGCATCCCGATCGGCGTCGCGCTGTCGGTGCTGCTGCTCGGCGAGAGCGTGCCGTCGAACCTGGTGTTGGGTGTCCTGCTGGTCATGGCCGGCGTCGCGGCCATGACGGTGCCGGCGGAGAAGTTCAAGCTGCGGTGAAATGAACCGCTATTGCTTGGCGTCGTCCGCCAGCATCTTCCGGTACTTCTCGACGTCGCGCGTCACCAGCTTCTGGAGAACCTCTGGCGTATGCTCGTCGGCATCAGGCGCAACGGTCGAGAGGTCAGCAAAACGCTTCTTCACCGCGTCGGTTTCCACGGCGGTGCGCGCAGCCGCATTCAGCTTGGCGATGATGGCCGGCGGCGTCCCTTTGGGCGCAAACAAGCCGTTCCAGCCCTGCGCCTCAAACTCGGGAAGGCCGGCCTCCGCAGATGTCGGCAAATCAGGCAGTGTCGCAAGCCGGACGGTCGAGCCGACGACGAGACCTTTCACCAGCTTTTCATTGATCGACTGTGAGACCGAAGCCGCCGCATCACAGACGCCATCGATCTGGCTGCCGATCGCATCCGTCAGCGCGGGCGAGGCGCCGCGATAGCCAACGAGCGTCGCATCGATCCCGGCGGCTGTGACAAAACTCTTGCAGATGAGGTAGTTCGAAGAACCGACGCCGGCATGACCGAGATTGATCTTGCCCGGATTGGCCTTGGCGTAGGCGATGAACTCTTTCAGGTCCTTCGCCGGAAAATCCTTGCGCAGCGCGATGATGCCAAAGGTCTTCGCGACCATCGCGATCGGCGCGAAGGAGTCGGGCGTGAACGGCAGCTTCGGATAGATCGTATAGGTCGCGGCGTTGGTGCCGGCATTGCCGATCACGATCGTATAGCCGTCAGGCTCGGATCGGGAGGCACGTGC
The DNA here is from genome assembly GCA_023387695.1 of Pseudomonadota bacterium. GTDB lineage: Bacteria > Pseudomonadota > Alphaproteobacteria > Rhizobiales > Xanthobacteraceae > Bradyrhizobium. The sequence goes on from JAEWHT010000180.1 coordinate 12,629, forward strand.
CAGCGCGGTCGAGCCGCCGGCGCCGGCGACGTTCTCGATCACGATGGACTGGCCGAGCGCAATACCCATCTGCTCGGCGACGGTGCGCGCGATCACATCGGACGTGCCACCGGCCGCGAACGGGACGATCATCGTGATCGGGCGCTTTGGAAAATCCTGCGCGAACGCAGCCGTCGCAAACGACATCGCCGCGAGCGCGACAATCGCACGCTTCACCACGACAGAAATCACGCGGCCTTTTCCAGATGCGCGGTCAGGCCGGCAAATAGGCCGCGCCCGTCGGTGCAGCCCATGATGTCTTCGACGTGGTTTTCGGGATGCGGCATCATGCCGAGCACGTTGCCCTTGTCGTTGAGGAGGCCCGCGATCGAATGCGCCGCGCCGTTGATGTTGTGGCTTTCGTCGACCGCGCCATCAGCCGAGCAGTAGCGATAGAGCACGCGCCCCTCGCCTTCGATCCGCTTGATGGTCTCTTCATCCGCCTCGTAATTGCCCTCGCCATGCGCGACGGGCACGCGGATCACCTGGCCGGCATTGTAGCCGCGGGTGAACGGCGTATCGGAGCGCTCGACGCGCAGATGCACGTCCTTGCAGATGAACTTCAGCCGCGCATTGCGCATCAGCACGCCCGGCAGCAGGCCGGATTCGCAGAGGATCTGGAAGCCGTTGCAGACACCGAGAACGAGACCGCCCTTCGCAGCATAGTCACGCACCGCATCCATCACCGGCGCTCGCGCAGCAATCGCACCACAGCGTAAGTAGTCGCCGTAGGAGAAGCCGCCGGGCACGACCACGAGATCGGTGCCAGCAGGCAGCGAGGTCTCGGCGTGCCAGACCATCGCAGGCTCATGGCCCGAGATAAGTCTCAGCGCACGCGCCATGTCGCGCTCGCGGTTGATGCCGGGGAAGACGAGGATGGCGGCTTTCATCAGAGCAGCTCGACCCGATAGTTCTCGATTACGGTGTTGGCGAGCAGCTTGTCGGCGGCGGCCTTCAGCGCGGCTTCGGCCTTGGCCTTGTCGGCGCCGGCGAGCTCGATGTCGAACACCTTGCCCTGGCGAACGCTGGCGACGCCGTCGACGCCGAGCGACTTCAGCGCGCCTTCGATGGCCTTTCCTTGCGGATCGAGGATACCCGTCTTCAGGGTAACGGTCACACGTGCCTTCACGTCTAAATCCTCTTCAGCTCTTCACCAGCACGGGACCCGTGCCCTGCGGACGCTCGTTCTCCATGAGGATGCCGAGGCGCTTGGCGACTTCGGTATAGGCCTCGAGCAGGCCACCGAGGTCACGACGGAAACGATCCTTGTCGAGCTTCTCGTTCGACTTGATGTCCCACAGACGGCAGCTATCCGGTGAGATCTCGTCGGCGACGATGATGCGCATCATCTCGTTCTCGAACAGACGCCCGCACTCCATCTTGAAGTCGACGAGGCGGATGCCGATGCCGAGGAAGAGGCCGGTCAGGAAGTCGTTGACGCGGATGGCGAGCGCCATGATGTCGTCGATCTCCTGGGGCGTGGCCCAGCCGAACGCGGTGATGTGCTCTTCCGACACCATGGGGTCGTTGAGCTGGTCGTTCTTGTAGTAGAATTCGATGATCGAACGGGGCAGCTGGGTGCCCTCCTCGATGCCGAGGCGCTGCGACAGCGAGCCGGCGGCAACGTTCCGCACCACCACCTCGAGCGGCACAATCTCGACCTCGCGAATCAACTGCTCGCGCATGTTGAGGCGGCGGATGAAATGGGTCGGCACACCGATGTCGTTGAGGTGCTGAAACAGGTACTCCGAGATCCGGTTGTTGAGGACACCCTTGCCCTCGATCACCTGATGCTTTTTGGCATTGAACGCGGTGGCGTCATCCTTGAAGTGCTGGATCAGGGTACCGGGCTCCGGACCTTCATACAGAACCTTTGCCTTGCCTTCATAAATGCGACGCCGACGGCTCATTGGGATGTACCGTGTTTTGTTGAAATCCATGTATTTGGTGTGCTCCGGTTACCAGGTTACGACCCACAGCGGAGCTGCCGTGAACGGCCTGGAACTCATCTGAATCCAAGGGAAAACGCCAAGGAAACAGAACGGGAACCGAGCCTTCAGGCAACCTATCCGATTGGCCGTCCCAGCACAATCGATCCGGCCCATCCGACGCTGACTTATACCGCCCTGCCTGCGGCTTTACGGCTCGTTGTTTCGCCGATCGTGCCCTCTATCTAGGCATGCGTGGGGGCCCTCGCAACGAGGGCCGCCGCGTCCAGCAGCCTGAAGGAATCGGACCACGCATGAGCGAATTCAACAAGCGAGAAGAAGGCTTTGAGAAGAAGTTTGCCCTCGACGAGGAGCAGAAGTTCAGGGCGGAATCCCGGCGCAACAAGCTGCTGGGACTGTGGGCGGCCGAAAAGCTCGGAATCACGGGCGAAGCGGCCACGGCCTATGCCAAGGAGGTGGTCGCGGCCGATTTCGAGGAAGCCGGCGATGGCGACGTCCTGCGCAAGGTCATGGGCGATTTCGCCGCCAAAAACGTCGCCATCACCGAACAGGCGATTCGGGGCAAAATGAGCGAGCTGATCGCGGTCGCGGCGGCCGAGGTGAAGGCCGGGAAATAGGCTTAACAGCGGGCGGTGGGTGGCCACCCGCCACCCGCCCTCTCGGGCTTGCGGCCGGCCCTGCGCAATGCCAAATGGGCGGCATGTCACAGGATCATATTTCGAACGTCCTCGCCCAACGCTACGCCTCGCCCGCCATGCGCGCCATCTGGAGCGGCGAAGGCAAGGTCCGTCTCGAACGCGACTATTGGATCGCCGTGCTGAAAGGTCAGCGCGACCTCGGCATTCCCGTGCCCGACGGCGTGATCGAAGCCTACGAGCGCGTGAAGGACCAGGTCGATCTGGACTCCATCATGCGGCGCGAGCGCATCACCCGCCATGACGTGAAGGCGCGGATCGAGGAGTTCTGCGATCTCGCCGGTCACGAGCACCTGCACAAGGGCATGACCAGCCGCGACCTCACCGAGAACGTGGAGCAGCTGCAGGTCTATCGCGGGCTCCAGCTGATCGAGACCAAGAGCATCGCGGCGCTCATTCGCTTTGCCAAGCACGCCAAGCAGCTCCGCGACATGCCGTTCACGGCGCGCACGCACAACGTCGCCGCGCAGGTGACGACGCTTGGCAAGCGCATCGCCATGTTCGGCGAAGAGATGCTGGTGTCGCATCAGAGCCTGGTCAACGTGCTCGACACCTATCCCGCACGCGGCCTGAAGGGCGCGGTCGGCACACGGCTCGACCAAATCACGCTGTTCAACGGCGACGCCGGCAAGGCGCGCGCGCTCGAACAGCGCATTCTCGTCCACCTCGGCCTGCCCAAGAGCTTTGATGCGGTCGGCCAGGTCTATCCGCGCAGCCTCGACTTCCGCGCGGTCAGCGTGCTGACCGAGCTTGCCAGCGGCCCCGGCAATTTCGCCAAGACGCTGCGCCTGATGGCGGGCCATGAGCTTGCCAGCGAAGGTTTTGCCAAGGGCCAGGTCGGCTCATCCGCGATGCCGCACAAGATGAACAGCCGCTCCTGCGAGCGCATCAACGGCCTGCATGTCATTCTGAAGGGCTATCTCGCGATGGCCGCAGGCCTTGCCGGCGATCAGTGGAACGAAGGCGACGTCTCCTGCTCCGTCGTTCGCCGCGTCATGCTGCCCGATGCCTTCCTCGCCATGGACGGCCTGCTCGAGACGCTCCTGTCAGTGCTCGACCAGATGGAAATCTTCGACGCCGTCGTCGCGACCGAGCTGAATCGGTATCTGCCCTTCCTGCTCACCACCACGGTGATGATGGAAGCGGTGAAGAAGGGCGCGGGCCGCGAAGGCGCGCATGAGGCGATCAAGGAGCACGCGGTCGCCGCTATCAGAGACTTGCGTACAGGCAAGATCGTACAGAACGATTTGCTCAAGCGCCTCGCCGCCGATCAGCGCCTCGGCCTCAGCGAAGCCCAGCTGAGCCAGGTGCTCGAGCACGGCCGCGCCAATTCCGGCGACGCCGGCGCTCAGGTCGACTATTTCGCCGAGCAGGTCGATGCGCTGGCGAAGGCGAAGCCTGAAGCCGCGAAGTACACGCCGGGCGCGATTCTCTAAGCAAGCATTGAGCGGCGAGTAGCAAGCGCTTCGCTACTCGCCACTCCATCTCACTCTTCCTTGAAGCCATACTCCGGCACGTTGCCGCTGGCGCCGTAATATTTGTACGGCAGGAATTTGCCTGACATCGTGATCTTGACGCGGTCGCCCTTCGGGTTCGGCAGGCGCTCCATCACCATGTCGAAATCGATCGCCGACATGATGCCGTCGCCATACTCTTCCTCGATCAGCGCCTTCCAGGCCGGGCCGTTCACCATCACCAGTTCGTAGAAGCGGTAGATCAACGGATCCGTCGGCGGCATCGGCATGCCACGCATCGGCGTCTCGTTCAGCATGGTCGTCTCGGCTTTGGTGAGACCGAACAGCTCGGCGGCGTTGGCAGCCTGCGGCTTGGTCAGCTTCATCTGGCCGAGAATCGCACCGACGATCAGCACCTCGGAATAGCCGCCGATCTTTTCGCAGATGTGTTTCCAACTCCAGCCCTTCTCGCGCTTGATGTCGAGCAGCTTCTCGGTGAGGTCTTCGCGTTTCATG
>JAEWHT010000435.1 GCA_023387695.1 Pseudomonadota bacterium
GGCCAATCCGCAGACCGGCCTGTTGATGGAGTCGCTGATGGCAACTGTCGCGCAGAGCGACAAAGAGGCAAAGCGCCGGATCCGCGAATTCCTCGAGCACAAGACCGCAAAGGTGAAGCCGAAGTCATGAGCGCTCAGCCGTCCTCTTCCAGCACAGAGCGCGGCGTGAGCAATTCTCCGCTGCGGCCGATCTCGTTCGGCGATCCCGCCATCGACATCGATCGACGCGCCGATGGCACGATCTATTTGCGGCCGAAGCAGCCGCTCGGCGACTATCCGGTGCGCATCACCGACCGCCTGCATCACTGGGCGGCCGCGACGCCGGATCGCGTGTTCATGGCCGAGCGTGAAGGCGGCCGCGGCTGGCGCAAGATCACCTATGCCGAGCTGCTCACCGCGAGCCGACACATCGCCTCAGGCCTGATCCGGCGCGGCCTGTCGGCGGAACGGCCGGTCGTCATCCTCTCGGGCAATTCGATCGATCACGCCCTGATCGCCTTCGGCGCGTTCTACGCCGGCATTCCGTTCTGTCCGGTGTCGCCGGCCTATTCGCTGGTGTCGAAAGACTACGGCAAGCTGTCTTACCTGATGAAGCTGCTGACGCCCGGCCTCGTCTTCGCCGAAGATGCCGACAAGTTCGCGGACGCGCTTGCTGCCAATGTGTCGCCCGGCACCGAGATCGCCGCATCCTATGGCCATGTGCCCGGCCGCGACGTCACCCTGCTCGCCGACCTCATGGCAACGCCGATCCACGACGACCTCGACGCGGTGCATGGGAAAATCGGTCCTGAGACGATTGCAAAATTCCTGCTGACGTCGGGCTCGACGGGCAATCCCAAGGCTGTCATCAACACCCAGCGCATGATCTGCGCCAACCAGGTGATGCTGCGCGAGACGCTCGCCTTCCTCAAGGACGAGCCGCCGGTCATCATCGACTGGCTGCCCTGGAACCACACCTTTGGCGGCAATCACAATATCGGGTTGACGCTCTACAATGGCGGCTCGATGTATCTCGATGCCGGCAAGCCGATGCCGGGCGGCATCGAGGAAACCGTGCGCAATCTCCAGGAGATTTCGCCCACGGTCTATTTCAACGTACCGAAGGGCTACGAGTCGCTGCTGCCATATCTGCGCGACGACCAGGGCCTGCGCGCAAAATTCTTCGACCGGCTGCATGCGATGTTCTTTTCGGGCGCGGCGCTGTCGCCGTTCGTCTGGAACAGCCTCGACGAGCTCGCGGTGAAGGAAAAAGGCTATCGCGTGCCGATGCTCACGGGCTTGGGCGCGACCGAGACCGCGCCGTTCTTCATGTCGGTCAATCCGCGCACCAGCCGTTCCGGCCACGTCGGATTGCCGGTGTCGGGCAACGACGCCAAACTCGTGCCGAACAACGGCAAGATGGAAGTTCGTGCCAAGGGCCCGAACGTGATGCCCGGCTATTGGCGCCAGCCCGATATCACCGCGAAATCCTTCGACGAAGAAGGATTTTACAAGATGGGCGATGCGCTCAAACCCGCCGATCCCGATGATTTCAACGCCGGCTTCGATTTCGACGGCCGCGTCAGCGAAGACTTCAAGCTCGCGAGCGGCACCTGGGTCAGCGTGGGTCCCTTGCGTGCGCGCCTGACGGCGGCCTGCGCGCCGCTGGTGCGCGATGTCGTCATTGCCGGCATCAACCGCGACGAGGTCTCCGCGCTGGTGCTGCTCGATCTCGACGGCTGCCGGCTAATCAACCCGACGCTGCCGGCAGACAATCTCACCGTCACCTCGCGCGACCGGCTGATCCGCGAAGCTTTCCGCGAGCGCCTGACCAGCTTCCTCTCGTCAGCCACCGGCTCCTCGACGCGGATCACCCGCGCGATCCTGCTGGATGCGCCGTTGTCGATCGACAAGGGCGAAGTCACCGACAAGGGCTCGATCAACCAGCGCGCGGTGCTCGAGCATCGCGGCGCGCTGATCGAGGAGCTCTACGCTGCCAATCCGTCGGACCGTGTGATAACGGTCGGCTAAGAAATCATCGAAGGAGAACACCATGTTGTTGAAGGATCAGTCAGCCATCGTCACCGGCGGCGCATCGGGACTGGGCGCGGCAACCGCGCGAAAGCTGGCGGCGCAAGGCGCCAAGGTCGCGGTGTTCGACCTGAACGCCAAGCTCGCGGAGACCGTTGCCGCCGAGATCAAAGGCGTCGCCGTCACTTGTGACGTTTCGGATGCGGCCTCCGCCGAGGCCGCGATCGCGCAGGCCACCAAGGCCATTGGTCCGGCCCGCGTGCTGGTCAATTGCGCCGGCATCGGCGTGGCGAAGCGCGTGGTCGGCCGCGACGGCCCGATGGCGCTCGCCGATTTCGACAAGGTGATCAAGGTCAATCTGATCGGCACCTTCAACATGCTTCGCCTTGCCGCGACCGAGATGTCCAAGCTCGAGCCGCAGGCGACCGGCGAGCGCGGCGTCATCATCAACACGGCCTCCGTGGCAGCCTATGACGGTCAGATCGGCCAGTCCGCCTATTCGGCCTCCAAGGGCGGTATCGTCGGCATGACGCTGCCGATCGCGCGCGAGCTCGCTCAGTTCGGCGTCCGCGTGCTGACCATCGCGCCCGGCCTGTTCCTGACGCCGCTGCTCGCCAATTTGCCGCAGGAAGCCCAGGACTCGCTCGCCGCCGCGATCCCCTTCCCGCGCCGCCTCGGCCACGCCGACGAATTTGCCGCACTCGCGCTGCACATGGTCGAGAATTCCTACCTGAACGGCGAAGTGGTCCGCCTCGACGGCTCGCTGCGCATGGCGCCCAAGTAACTTCAGAGCCAAGTAACTTCAGAGCAAGGCGCTTTCCGCATGTTCGTGAACCGGCGCGACGTCCAGATCCAGTGGGGTGACTGCGACCCCGCCAACATCGTCTACTATCCGCGTTATTTCGCGATGTTCGACGATTCGACGTCGACCCTGTTCGAGGTCGCCGGATTCTCCAAACAGGACCTGGTCCGCAAATACGGCCTGGTGGGCATCCCCATGGTCGACACGCGGTCCAAGTTCTACATCCCCTCGACCTATGGCGACTGGATCACCATCGAAACGAAGATCGAGAGCATCAAGCGGTCGAGCTTCGAGGTGAAACACAACGTCTACAAGGGCGAGGCGCTGGCCATTGAAGGCTTCGAGACCCGCGTCCTCGTAGGCCGTGATCCCGTTAACCCCGACAAACTGAAATCGGCACCATTCCCTCCGGACATGGTAGCCAAATTCACAGGAAGCCAGGTCCGGAGCTAAATCGCCGCATCGCCAAAAGACGGGGCTGAATTCATCCCCGATTTCTGCTTTCAAAGAAAAACGTCAAGGGAGGAATTTAATGAAACGCTTTTACCTGACCGCTGCCATCGCGGCGGCCGCGCTGGCGCTGCCGGCTCTGCCCGCACTGGCCCAGAGCAACGAAATCACCATCGGCATCAGTGTGACCACCACCGGTCCCGGCGCCGCCCTCGGCATCCCCGAGCGCAATGCACTGGAATTCGTGCCGAAGGAGATCGGCGGCGTACCGCTGAAGGTGATCGTGCTCGACGACGGCGGCGATCCGACCACCGCAACCACCAATGCGCGTCGCTTCGTCACCGAGTCCAAAGCCGACATCATCATGGGCTCGTCGATCACCCCGTCGTCGATCGCGATCTCCAACGTGGCGAACGAAGCCGGCATCCCGCATTTCGGCCTCGCGCCGTTCCCGATCACGCCCGAACGCGCCAAATGGTCGGTGTCGATGCCACAGCCGATTCCGATCATGGGCAAGGTGATCTACGAGCACATGAAGGCTCACAACGTGAAGACGGTCGGCTATATCGGCTACTCCGATTCCTATGGCGACCTCTGGTTCAACGACTTCAAGGCCCAGGGCGTGCCGATGGGCATGACCATGGTCGACGAGGAGCGCTTTGCGCGTCCCGATACGTCGGTGACCGGACAGGTGCTGAAGCTCGTCGCGGCCAACCCGGATGCGATCCTGGTCGGCGCCTCCGGCACGGCCGCGGCCCTGCCACAGACCGAGCTGCGCGAGCGCGGCTATCAGGGCCTGATCTACCAGACCCACGGCGCGGCGAGCATGGACTTCATCCGCATCGCGGGTAAGGCCGCCGAGGGCGTGCTGATGACATCGGGCCCGGTGATGGATCCCGAGGACCAGCCCGACAGCGCGCTGACCAAGAAGCCCGGCCTCGCGCTCAACGCCGCCTATGAAGGCAAGTACGGCCCGAGCAGCCGCAGCCAGTTCGCTGGCCATTCCTACGATGCCTTCGAGGTGCTGAAGCGGATCATCCCGACCGCACTGAAGACCGCCAAGCCCGGTACGCCCGAATTCCGCGAAGCCATCCGTCAGGCCTGGCTGTCTGAGCGGGAAATCCCGGCGAGCCAGGGCGTCTACAACTTCACCGAAAAAGATCGCTACGGCCTCGACGACCGTTCGCGCATCCTGCTCACGGTCAAGGACGGCAAGTACACGCTCGCGAAGTAAACTGCGACCGTTTTCCAAAATGACGAGAGCCGGCCCGATGGGCCGGCTCTTTTCTTTTTCGGGTCCCGTGCGCTTGCGTCAGGCCGCCTGCCGCAGCGGGGTCCAGGCGAACTCCGGATAGTAGCTGTCCATCATCCGGTCGACATAGGCGATGAGGTTCGGAAATCCTTCCGCGCGCTCGCGCAGGCTGGAGTCGAAGAACGGCGTCAAGATGCCGGCAAGCGCACCGAACGCAGTTGCATCGACACCGGTCGGCTTGTTGCCCATCAGATAGGACTTGTCGCCAAGCTGCACTGACAGTGCGAACAGCGAACGCACCGCGAGATCGACATCGTCATCGGGTCCATGGCGGCCGAGGCCGGACAGCAGATAGTTCTCGGCGACACGGAATTGCGCATCCTCACGCAGCTTCTCGCGATTGTGTTCCGGCGCGCCGTCGAAGAAATGCGCTGGTCCCTTGGCGAAATTGGCCGGATCGACCCAGCGCGCGCCAACCAGCGCCCAGTAGACGTGGTGTTCGATCATGCGCTCGAACGCCCAGGCCTGAGCGCGCTCGGCCAGTGACAGGCCCGCGTCGAAGTCGAACCCGTAGCGGCGCTCCACATGGGCGCGGATGAAGGTGGAATCGGCCACCGCCTCGCCGCCGTCGTCGATGAAGGGCAGCTGCCCCTTGGGGGACGCCGGCGGCATCGCGCGCTCCTTCCGGTAGGGCAGGCCTGCCATCTTGAGCTGCACTTCCGTCTTGGTGACGAAGGGGCTGATTTCCGGCAGGCCGAAGCCGGCGCCAAAGCCGTAAAGCGTAATCATGCGAGTTCTCCTGGACCTGCGAAAACTTGACGGAACCTAGTGCCGGGCTGCTGCCACCATGGTGGCAGCAGCCGTGATATCTTCTGCGAAACGGGCTCCCCGCCAGGCGCGGCCCATCACATGGCGGACCAGCGCGTCCGCCGCCTGGATCAGCGAACGTGTCACCATGGTCGCGAGCGCAACGCGGAGATCGACGACGGTGAGATCAAGAAACATGAGGCGGTTGAAGCTCCAGGCATGCAACGAGGCCTGTGCCCGCCACAACGGACCGGCTGGACCGAGATGGGTTGGAATGATCATGGACAAATCCTCTTCAGTCGATGTGTTGTCCCGGTATAGAACTCCCCTGCTGCCAACATCCTGTCAGCAGCGACGCGCCGTTTTCTGATCTGCCCCCGATGAGAGAATTGTCATGAGACGCGCCGACCGGCTGTTTCAGATCATCCAGGTATTGAGGCGCACCCGTAAGCCGCTGACAGCGGACGCGATTGCGGCCGAGCTCGAGACCTCGAAGCGCACCATCTATCGCGACATTGCAACGCTGATGGGTCAACGCGTGCCGATCCGCGGCGAAGCTGGTATGGGCTACATTCTGGAGAAGGGTTTTGACCTGCCGCCCTTGATGCTGACACCCGACGAAATCGAGGCGGCAGTGCTGGGCGCGCAATGGGTCGCAGGTCACGCTGATTCCACGCTTGCGCGCGCGGCTGAAGACCTGATGGCCAAGATCGCCGATACCGTGCCCGAGCGGCTACGCCCCTTCGTGCTGGAGCCTGCAAGCCGCGCGCGACCGAGCTGGAACAGGGAGCCGGATCGGCTGGACATGGCGCGCACACGCACGCAGATTCACGAAGGCAAGAAGATCATGCTGCGCTATCGCGACGAGCAGGGCCGTCCGAGCGAGCGCATGATCTGGCCCATTTCAGTCGGTTATCTCGAAGCCGTGCGGCTGCTTGCAGCCTGGTGCGAGCTGCGCAGCGATTTCCGCAGCTTCCGCACCGACCGCGTCGTCGATGCGACCTATCTCGACGAAAGATATCCTGAACGACGCGACGTGCTGCGCGCGAAATGGCGGCAGAGCCTGGTCTGGGGCCCGCCCAAGGATAACTGAAGGACACGTGACGACGATGGAAGAGATCGATCTGTCGAGCTGTTGCCAGAGCTGCGGCGCCTGCTGCGGCTATTCGCAGAATTGGCCGCGCTTCTCGATCGAGAGCGACGAAGAACTTGCGTTGATCCCTGAGGCGTTCGTCAACGAACGCCAATCGGGAATGCGCTGCGATGGCGATCGCTGTTCGGCGCTGCAGGGCGAGATCGGCAAGGCGACCGCGTGCGGCATCTACGTGGTGCGGCCGGACGTGTGCCGCACCTGCATGCCGGGCGATGCAGAATGCGCGATGGCGCGGCGGAAGTTCGGGCTGTCTGAGATTAAGAGCGCATGATCCGGAAAAGTGTGCAGCGGTTTTCCGCCAAGATCATGCGCAAACAGACAGAGCCTTAGGCCGGAACGGCTTCGCTGATCTCGTCGTCGATTTCGTCGTCCAGCGGTGCAAGCACCGAGAGCGGCTTGGTCGACAGCGTGATCGGCTTGCGGCCCCCCGAAATCGACGGCGACGATTTGGCCGAGCCTTCGCGCGACAGCGCGTAGAGCGTCGAGCCGACACGGCCGCCGTTCTCGATCAGGTCGCGCTCGCTGCAGCTTCCCGCAATCGCGACGGCCAGCGAATGAAGATGGCTGCGGCGATAGCAGAACAGCGCCAGCCTGGCGCGTGCGTCTGGGGAAACACTCTCAACCAGCCTCGGCAGGCCACTCTCGCTGGCGCGGTACATCTCGCCAAGGAGTTCGTCGCGAACCGGGCAGAAATCGCTTTCATAAGCGTCGCGGCTTGAAAACATTGCAGTTCTCCCTCGTGTGGGGAAGATGCAGTGCAATTCTCTAATGAAAGGTTAACCACCCCGGGCGGTAGTCACCCGGGGTCCTTGCCCTCATACCGCGAATCAGGGCGCCCCCGCCAAGCCGACGGGGCCTCAAAGCGAGGTCTGAAACCTCAGTTCGCCGCCATGAAGATGGAGAGGCCGAAGCCGGTCAGATGATGCAGCGCCTGGTCCACGCCGATCAGGGTCCAGAACCAGGGGTGCTCCTGGTTGACACCCAGATTGGCCGAGACCAGTCCCTTGGCGCGATCGACCGTGATGTGGATGACGAAGTCGATCAGCGCCACGAACCAGAATTTCGGCGCCACGATCAGGATCAGCGGCAACGCAACCGCAAAGTGAATCAGGCAATGCACCAGCAGCGGCAAAGCCCAGCCGTGCTTCTGGTCCTTGCCGTGCGCCATCCATGCGGTCTGCAATACGAAATCGGCGATGATGTGCTTGAGCGTGAGCAGCAACATCCAGCCAATGAGCGCTTCGACCGGAACCGCCGATGACAGGGGTGGAAACGACAAAGCTGACGCCCTCGTTGACTCGAAAAGAAAGAATGGAGCGTTCAGCGCAACTTCTTCTTGGACCCAGATCGTCGGGACCGATGATTTATGACATCTCCCGCGGCGGAATGCAGCCGGGGGGAACTGGAAAATCGCCAAGTGTGGCTAAAGGGTGATAGGATGGCCGAGCGCGCGGGCCGGTCGGGTAAGGTTACCTTCGGCGCGGAATTTGCTTTCTCTTGCCGGAGCGCTATCATCCTCAATTAGAGGATTATCGTTCTTTTTTCAGACGCTTACGAAATTTTCGAGCGTGCCGCCGGCGGTGACCGTGCCGCCCGCCATTCCAAGAATAAGGCCAGAGTGCTGCCATGAGTACTGAAGGCCCGACCTCACCGACCGAGATTTCGCCGCCCAGGCGCCCCAAGGTGATCAAGACCAATCAGCAGCAGGTCCTGCTGTATGTCGTGCTGACCCTGCTATTGTCGCTGGCCACCGTCTGGGCCGGGCGCACCTGGTTGCACAATTCGGAGACGCTGACCTTTGCCGTCGGCGCTCCCAACAGCGACGAAGCGTTGTTCGCGAACAAGCTCGCCACGCTGCTGAAGAACAACGCCTCGCGTTTCCGGATCAAGATCGTCAACAACGCTGACAACGCCAAGGCGCTCGCGCAGTTCGATCGCAAGCAGGCCGATCTTGCTGTCCTGCGCACCGACGCGAAGGTGCCGCTGCGGGCGCGCGCGCTTGCGATCCTCGAGCATGATCTCGTGCTGTTGCTCGGCCCCGGCAACAAGAAAATCAAGTCGCTTGCCGACCTGAAGAAGAAGAAGGTCGCCGTTCTCGCCGAGAATGATTCGTCCCTCGCCTTCGTCCGCAGCATCCTCGACGTTCCCGCCGACAGCCCCGATGCCGCGAAGATCCAGATGGCGCCACAGGGCGCGACGCTGGACAAGCTGTTCGCGCCGGCCAACGGCTTCAGCGCGGTCATCGCCGTCGTCCACACCTCCAAGGCCGTACGCGACAAGGCCTATGAGCAGGTCGCCAAGCGTGGCGGCTTTACGCTGAATGCGATCGATGAGGCCAAGGCGCTGGCGCGCAAGTTCCCCGGCATTTCCGACGAGACACTGACGGCCGGCACGTTGTCCGCATCGCCCGAGATTCCCGACGACGACCTCGACACGATCGGCCTCGAATGGCTGCTGGTCGCGCAATCCAAGATGTCCGGGACCACCGCCGGCGATATTGCGCGCATCGTCTACGAGAACAAGTCCGCACTCGGGCTCGACAACGGCTTTGCGACCCACATCGAGCCTGCCTCGGTCGAGAAGGACGCCTTCGTGATGGCGCATCAGGGCGCGGCCGATTACATCAACGACGACACCAAGTCGTTCATGGATAAGTACAGCGACATGATGTATCTGGGCGCCGCCGCGCTCAGCGTCATCGGCTCGATCTTCGCCGCCATCTACGCCAAGATCACCCGCATCGCGCCGGAAAAGGCGAGCGAGCTCGCCACCGCTATTCTCGATATCGGCGAGCGTATCGAGCACGCTCATTCGCTGGACCAGCTCGAATGTCTCCAGGATGAGTTGGAGAGCATCTTGCGCGGCGCCGTCATCGGCTTGCGTGACGGCACGATCAGTACCGACGGGCTCGATACCTTCAAGCTCGGCTACGAATTCGTCCGCGACGAGATCGGCATGCGCCGCGACTACCTGAAGCGCCACGCCGGCGAGATCGAGAAAGCCCCTTACCAAGCCCTTCCTCCCCCTCAGGACGACTCCAATGTCGTAGTGGTGAAGACAGCTCAGAGTGCCTGACCTATCGATTCGCGCTTTGAGACCTCTTTGAAACCTGGAGCGATCGCTTTTTGGCGAATCGCTTCTTCATGCCGGCTGGAACCGATTCCCCTGTACAACCGTTGGTTTCCAGCACAACCGGAGAACGCACCATGCGTATGCTCCTTCTCATCATCTTGCTGGGAATGCTGGTTGCGGTTGGTTACTTCGCCTACTCGGCTATGGCGGTCGGCGGCGACCCGATCCCGACGGAAGGTTATTTGGCGCTGGCGCTTGGCGCGGGTTTCTCGGTGGTTGTCGGCATCGGATTGATGATGCTGCTGTTTTTGAGCAGCCGCCGCGGCTATGACGAGCCGCCGCATTTCAAGTAACCGCTCGGCGTGCGCCGAAATTAGCCACCTCGACCGAAGGCCGGCAGCTGTCGTTGACGGCCTCGATGCCGGCATGCACTTTGGCATGCAAGTCCCACCCCGGGACCTTAAATGACCGATCTCGAGACCGGGCCACCTTCCCGTATGTCCAAGCCGATGTTTCCCGCTCTGGCCCAGTTCGTGGCTGCTACGGCCGGCCGCAACATGACCAAGGTAGCCTATGTGGCCGTCACTGTCGGCGTGCTCAGCATGGTGATGCTGACGCTCGATCCGGCCTATGAGACGGCACATCGCTGGGTCGATTTGCTGCTGTGGGTCAGCCTCGCCTATTTCGTATTCGAATGGGTGGTCCGGCTGCGCCATATGGCGAAACAAGGGCGGCTGGGTGTCTATATGTCGTCCTCCGCCGGCCTGGTCGACACCTTGGGCGCGCTGGCCGTGCCGGTCGCTCTGATCCTCGGCGCCGAACCCAAGACAGCCTGGCTGCTGAGCGTACTCTGGGTGATGAAAGTGGTGCCGGGCATTCCCGGCCTGCGCCAGCTGCGCCGCGTGCTCGTGCTGGAATCGGGGCCGCTGCTCAGCGTGCTCGTGATCTTCCTGATGGTGGTTTTCCTGGCCTCCGTCGCCGAATATTTCCTGGAGCGGGACGTGCAGCCGCAGACCTTCGGGAGCGTTCCCGCCGCGCTGTGGTGGGCGGTCGTCACGCTGACCACGACGGGCTATGGCGATGTCGTGCCGGTCACCCCGCTGGGCCGTATGGTCGCGGCGCTGGTGATGATCTCCGGCCTCGGCGTGTTCGGCCTCTGGACTGGTATTCTAGCGACCGGGTTCGCCGCCGAAACCCGGCGCGACAATTTCCTCAAGACCTGGGAATCCGTCAGCAAGGTGCCGTTCTTCGCCGCGCTGGGTCCGGCGGCCATCGCCGACGTCACCCACATGCTGCGCACCATGGAGCTGCCGGCGCGCACCATGATCATCCGCAAGGGCGCGCAGGGCGACTGCATGTACTTCATCGCGGCCGGCGCGGTCGAGGTCGATCTGCCCGGCAAGAAGGTGCAGCTCGGCGAAGGCGCCTTCTTCGGTGAGATGGCGCTGCTCGGCAACAACATGCGTGGCGCCAACGTCTCGACCACGAAAGTATCGCGGCTGCTGGTGCTCGACCTCGTCGACTTCCGCGTGCTGATGGCACGGCACCCTGATCTCGCCGAAACCATCGACGCCGAAGCAAAGCGCCGCACGCTCGAAAACAAATAAATGGAGACAAGAATGTCGGACACAGCCGACGCTGCAAGCAGCCCCGTGCTCGAAATTTCCGGCGCGCGCGCCACCATCCGCCTCAACCGGCCAAAGCACCTCAACCGCCTTCAGGCGGAGGATCTCGGCGAGCTGCTAAAACTGTTCAACCGGATCGAGGCCGATCCTGATATTCGCGTGCTGGTGCTGACCGGTACGGGACGCGCCTTCTCGGCCGGATACGATCTCAACTCGGTCGCCGAGCGCGCGGTGAGCGCCAACGAGCAGCAGAGCGCAGGCTCGGCCTTCGAAGTCATCGTCAACCGGCTGGAAGATCTCGGCGTGCCGACGATCTGCCGGCTCAATGGCGGCGTCTACGGTGGTTCGACCGACCTCGCGCTCGCCTGCGATTTCCGCATTGGCGTCGACACAGCTGAGATGTTCATGCCCGCGGCGCGGCTCGGGCTGCATTATTACAGGAGCGGCATCAAACGCTACGTGACACGGCTCGGCGTCGACAACGCCAAGAAGCTGTTTCTTACCGCGCAGAAGATCACCGCTCCGGAGATGCTGCGCATCGGATATCTCACCGCCATGGTGCCGTTGGAGACGCTCGACGAGGAAGTCGACAGGCTCGCCAACGTCCTCGCCGGCAATGCGCCGAACGCGATGCGCGGCATGAAGCGCGCGATCAACGAATTCGCCCGCGGCGACCTCGACGAGAAAGCTGCCGACCAGCGCCACCGCGACAGCATGCGCGGCGACGAGATCAAGGAGGGCATCAAGGCCTTCGCAGAAAAGCGGCCGCCGAAGTTTTGAAGATCACTCCCGCTTTGACCGCATTGCGCGCGTTTGCGTGAGCTTCGAATCGTCCGACAATGCTTGATAGCGTATGCTGTCGACAGCGTAGATCGCGATGCGGCCTTCATTGTCGGCGTGCACACCCCAGCCATAGCGCTTGCCGAGGCCTGAGGCACGCATACAGGCCTGCCCGCGCGAGAAGAACGCAGCACGGGCAGCGTTCTTCTCCGATTTGGTCGCCTTGACCCCAAGTTCGCGCCCCGGGGCTGAAGTCGCGAAGATCACGTCATCGGATGTGTATTTATAAGGCGCCTTCGCGATCATCGCATATTGCAGGCCGGCCACCGTCGGCCGCCCTGCCCGCGGCAGCGGCTCCTCGCCGGAGCGCGCCGGACAGTCCTCCGCGACCCGGATGAAGGTGTCGAAGCAATTGGTGGTATGGATCGGGCTGGCCATGAGGTTCAGGTCCTTCATCCTCCCGCGGCCGCAGCGTGCTGCGCCGCCATCTCGTCATCCGCCGCACTGATGCGCTGATACGCCGGCCTTGACGTGATGCGCCCGCTGTAGCGAACAAATACGTCCTTCTTCGGCACGATGCCAAACATCATCGTCCAACTGAACGCGACACCCCAGAGAATATCTGCAGCCGTCATCCGCTCGCCAAGCAGATACGGCCCCTTCGACAGCTGCGCCTCCAGTGCGCCGAGCATGGTGTCGTAGTCGGCATAGGGCGACTGCGTGATCGGCGCGGGCTCGCGCTTCATGAACTTGTCGATCAGGGCAGGCTCGAACGACGACCCGTAATAGGCGATCCAGCGCAGGTACGGACCGCGCCGCGGATCGTTCAGCGCGGGTGTAAGGCCGGCCTGCGGGAAGAGATCGCCAAGATAAATGCAGATGGCGACCTGCTCGGTCACGAGCGCATCCCCATGGCGAATCGCAGGGACCTTGCCGAGCGGATTGATGGCGAGATAGGCCGGCTGCCGCTGGTCGCCGGCCTTCATATTGAGGACATGGAGATCATAGGGCGCGCCGAGCTCCTCCAGCAGCACCCGCGTGCCCATGGCCCGGCTCTGCGGCGAATAATACAGCGTGATGCGGTTCGGATCGGTCATGGCGCGTCTCCTCGGGGCCGGCTTGCGATGGCGCACTTGTAGCGAACCATACCTGACATCTTGTGTCAGGTATGGTTTAAGGGATTATGCGCGCGAGCCGGATGCTGTCCATCCTCACCACTCTTCAGGCCAAGGGACAGGTCACTGCGCCCGAGCTTGCCGAGTCCTGCGAAGTGTCGGTGCGCACGATCTATCGCGACATCGATGCGCTCGCGGCGTCCGGCGTCCCCGTCTACGCCGAACGTGGCGCAGAGGGCGGCTATCGGCTGCTCGACGGCTATCGCGTGCGCCTGAATGGCTTGTCGCAGAGCGAGGCCGGAGCGCTGTTCCTGGCCGGGCTACCGGGCCCAGCGGCGGCGCTCGGGCTGGATGCTGCGATGATCGCTGCGCAGAACAAGCTGATGGCGGCGCTGCCCGCGAACTTGCGCGAAGATGCCGGCCGGATGCAGGAGCGCTTTCACCTGGATGCTCCGGGTTGGTTCGGCGAGACGGAAGAGCCAAAGCATCTGCGAACGATTGCCGGCGCAGCTCTCCGCGGCACGGTGATCAAGATCCGCTATCAGAGTTGGCGTGCCGAGAAGCAGCGTCGCGTCGCTCCGCTTGGGCTCGTGCTAAAGGGCGGCAGCTGGTATCTCGCAGGGCAAGTCGACGGTAGCGTGCGGACCTATCGCATCGCGCGTGTGCTCGACTGTACGGCGCTCGACGACCGCTTCGATCGTCCCGCCGATTTCGATCTCGCCGCCTATTGGCAAGACGCGACGTTGCGCCTCGAAGCGGAAATGCATCCGAACGTCGCGATCGTTCGACTATCTCCACTCGGCGTAAAGCTACTCGATGCGCTGAGCCAGCCTTACGTCAGGGCACGCACGCAGATTGAAGAAGCCACCGACGCGGACGGCTGGCGTATCGCCAGAGTGCCGACCGGCAAGACGTCATGGCATGCTGCAGCCGAATTACTCAGACTTGGCGCCGAGGCCGAAGTTCTGGAGCCCGTCGATCTCCGCGAAAAGATGACTGAGATGACGCAAGCGATGGCCGCGCGCTATCGCGCGGCGCGCAAAGCATGATCGCGACGCGTCTTGCCGCCATCAACGAAACAATCCTGAAACACGATTCTCCACTCCCCATGTGAACGTAATCACGCTTCGTCTCGACCGAGAAGCAGGGACACAACAACGGCTTTACGCCACACTGGAGAATGAGAATGTTTCGTAAGCTTGCAATTGGTCTGGTCGCCGCTGGTTCGCTCGGCGTTGCCGCTCTCGCCCCCACCGCTGCGTCGGCCCACGGCTTCCATCACTATTGGGGTCCTGGCTGGGGCTTTGGCGGCGTGTACGTCAACACCGGCCTCAACAATTGCTACCAGGAACGCGTCGTCCAGACCCGTCACGGCATGCGCGTCCGCGTCGTGAATGTCTGCGGTTACACCGTTTACTGATATCGTGCCTTCACGACAACGCTCCGGTCGCGCTGCGGCCGGAGCGGAGGCGTTGGCCTCCACATCCCCGATCGAACGTTTCGCCCGTTCGATTTCAATAATGTCGCCCAACATCGCAGCTCTATCC
>JAEWHT010000186.1 GCA_023387695.1 Pseudomonadota bacterium
CCGCGTTGAGCTTGGTGACGTCCTTGAGCTTCAATTCCTTGACGATGTCGCTGACCCAGCCCTCGCCGAAGGATTCCCAGGCGAGCGTGGTGACGGGCCGCGCACCGAGCAGCGACCACAGCGCCATTTCGACCGCGCCGGTATCGGACGCCGGCACGATGCCGATGCGATAATTAGCGGGCACTTCAAGCACTTCGCGCGTCAGATCGATCGCGAGCTTGAGCTTGGTCTTGCCGACCTTCGCGCGATGCGAACGGCCGAGCGCTGCGTCTTTGAGATTTTGGGCGTTCCAGCCGGGGCGCTTGGCGCAGGGGCCGGAGGAGAAATGCGGCACGTTCGGCCGCGAAGCGGGCTTCGCTACAGTCATAATCTACCCTTCCAGATAGTGAGCCTCCCGTTGGGGGGAGGTGTCCCGCCGCGGCTGATACGGGAATCGGGCAGACCAGTCAAGAAACTTCCGGCGGCTCACGGCGGAGTGAAGGCAATTCCGGTGCAATATCGGGGGATTCCACAGAAGCCAGCGCATTCAGCAAGCCCGTGGCTTCGCTGATCAATTGCGCGGCGCGGCGGCGGCTGCCGACTTTCAAAATGCACTTGTCATCGGCCTGCACAACGTAGTCGTTGCCGACCTTGATCATCGAATAGCTTGTCATTGAAATCCCCGAACCGACCCGAGCCCGGTTTGAGACTCCGGCGTAGCACCGTTCGTTCCTCGCGCCACGCGAACGACGAACGGGTAGTTTATCAGCTGTTAAGATGAACGAACGTGCGATCGGATTTCGCTGATCGCACAACGCTCACGACGTGCTGCTTCAAAAGCGGACAGTCATGCCGGCATGACTCAATGCAAATCCAAGACGCTTGTAGAAGCGCTGCGCGTCAACGCGGCTCGAATGCGTCAGCAATTCGACCAGATTGCAGCCGCGCGCTTTCGCTTCCGCAATCGCCCATTGCACCAATTGCTCGCCGATGCCGCGGCTGCGGCAATCGGAGGCAACACGCACATCTTCGAGCAGACCGCGAATGCCACCTTGCGAGCTGATGCCTGGCAGTACCGCGAGTTGTAGGCAGCCAACCACCCTGCCCTCGCTCTCGGCGACCACCAACGTTAGATTGGAGTCGCGCTCGACCCGTTCGAACGCCGCGTAATAGACGGCAGGAAGCGGATCTTCGACGCGCTCGCGGCCGCGGCCGAGATGATCGTCGGCGAGCATCGCGACGATCGCGGGCACGTCCTCGCGGCGCGCGGGGCGGATGGAGACGGATTTATCGTTCATCAGAAAACTCCAGAACTCAGCGCGAGAGACGTTAGCGCGCGGGCCGCAGGCCGAGATATGTCTCGGCCTCACCGATCCAGCGGCGAATGGCGGCATAGCGGCCGAGATCGAACCCGCCTTCATGCGCCACGCGCGTATAGGCCAGCAACGAGACGTCGGCGATGGAAACCTCATCGCCGGCGAAGAAGCGGTTGGCGGCCAGATGTGCCTCCATGCGGTCGAGCGCGGCATAGCCGCGCTTCACCTTGTCAGGATCGAGCTCGGAGGCATCCTTGCCGAGGTAGACCATCTGGAAACGGCACACCGCGACATACGGCTCATGGCTGTATTGTTCCCAGAACAGCCATTCGTCCATCTTGGCGGCAGTAAAGCCGTCGCGCGGGATCAGCGCACTGTCGCGAGCGAGGTAGCGGATGATGGCGTTGGACTGCGCCAGCGTACGTCCGTCGTCGAAGGCGACGGTCGGCACCTGGCCGGCGCTGTTCATCTTCAGGAATTGCGGCGTGCGCGTCTCGCCCTTGCGCGTGTCGATCTCGATCCAGCGATAGGGCAATGCGAGCTTATCGCACACCCACTTCACCTTCAGACAATTGCCGGAATTGCTGTCGCCGTAAATCTGCATCGCTGCCACCCCATGTGAGGCGACAGAGCATCAGGACGTAGCCGACCTGTCAACCGCAGTGCAGCGAAGCGAAATCAGAACTTGTAGCCGAGCCCAACGCGGACCGTATTGATGTTGGTCTCGATGTTCGAGGTCACGCGCTGATATTCATACTCTGCGCGGGCAAACAGGCCGCCGACCAGCATGGCGTCGAAGCCGACACCAGCAGAATAACCATAGACCAGCGTGGTCTTGGACGTGGAGGTCGGCGTCGGGAGCACCGGTGCCGGAGAGGCCGACACGTAAGTGTTGACCGACTGGCTGCCAAAGCCGCCGCCGATGAAGGCGTAAGGCAGGAAACATCCCCAGGCGTAGCCCGCGCGGACTCGCAGCGAACCGAAATCGGACATGCCCACCACCGCCGATGAATCGGTGGTGGCGATGATGGCGTTGAGGGCGTTGTAAGTGATGCCGTGCGAACTCGACGTCGACTTGAAGCCGCCGTGAATGTAGTTCGCCTCGACGCCCATGACGACGTCGTCCCATTGCCCGTTGTAACCGGCAAAGGCGCCGTAACCGGCGGAGGTGCTCGTCGCATAACCGAGCGACTGCCAGGTGTAGGCGGGACCCGGCGACACGAAGCCCGATTGCAGGCCGCTGTTGATGCCTGGCGAGATCTTCGATGTGATCGTGCCGAAATCGCCCTGGCCGCCGACGTAATAGCCCTGCCAATTCGGCCGGCCGCTGGACAGACCGTCGGTGAAGCCGCCGCGCAAGATGGGCAGATCCGGCATATCGGCCGCGTGCGCGGCAGACACCGTCGCCAACATCGCCGCCGCCAACAAAAGCCTACGCATTGCAACGCTCCATCGAACTCGAACTCTCGAGCGTGATCATGGCTCGTTAACCTTAACCAATGGTTGCGCGAGAGGATTTCGTCGCCGTCGAGCGATGAAAAATACGCAAAGCAAAACGGCGCGGGATGATCCCGCGCCGTTAAGAGACGTTAAGCGATGAGGCTTGCGATCAGCCCTTGGTGACGAGCGGCGGCGGCGCGTAGACCGGCGGGCTGCTCAGTTCCCAGCGCACGCCGAGCTTCAGGTCGTTCGAGGTGATGTTCTTGACCTGCCAGACATAGGGGCTAAGCGGCGCATTGAAGTTGTGCGAGTTTGCGGTGACGCCGTCACCCAGGTTCACGTAGCTGTACGCCAGTTCGAGCGTCGTGGACGGGTTGATCTTGTAGGCGAGACCGGCATGGGCAGCCCAGGCGAAATTCCATTTCGAGCCGGCACCAGCGAGGTTGACACCGTTCGTAGGCGTGTTGGTGTCCACGAGGTTGCTGATGGTCACCTGGGATGTACCGACACCGGCGCCGATGAACGGGGTGACGCACCACCAGGTGCCGAGGTCGACGTAAGCGTTCGCCATGACCAGCCACTCGGACTTGGTCCCAGTGTAGGTATCGACGCCGGGCGTGACGGCGCCCGCGTTGTTGAACGTGTAGGAATCGGTGGCCAGGAAGTTCGTCTTGCCGCGATACTGTCCGATCACGTCAGCGCGGAACCAGTTGTTGAAGCGGTAACCGACACCGACATCGAAGATGCCGCCGGTGTTGACGGTCGAGGTCTGCTGGAAGGACACCAGCGGCGTGTAGAGAGCCGCGTTGGTGTTGTGCAGATCCTTGAACTGCTGATTGCTGAAGCCGATGTCGCCGCGCAGATACCAGCCGCCGAAGTCGGCGGGCGGGGCGGGCGGCGCGTACATGGGGGGCGGTGCCGCGATCGGCATGTCGGCGGCGAACGCCATCGACGAGATCAGAGATGCCGCACCCGCGGCAAGGAGAGACTTAACGCTACGCATTGGCTTCGTCCTTATGGCCGGTGAGGCAAAATGCAGATGCCTCACGTTCTGGAAACTCACGGGCGGACGATCGCACCAAATACTTAAGCGCCACTTAACCCTAATTTTTAAGGTTGATTTTTTCTGACCTCGCACGCGGACGCCCGTTGAGCGTTGCAGAAAAGCATCGCTCAGTGTGGCAATCGCTAACAATGTCTGAAGATGCGGCGCGCGCCGTTAGGGATCGTTAACGCGCGTGCTTTGGCAATTTCGGCAGGAATACGGCAAGCAATCCGATCGCCGGCAGGTAGGCGCAGACCTGATAGACGAACTCGATCGAGGTGTGATCAGCGAGCTTGCCGAGCACGGCCGCCCCCAGGCCGCCGATGCCGAAAGCGACGCCGAAGAACACGCCGGAGATCATTCCGAAGCGATGCGGCACCAGCTCCTGCGCGAATACGATGATCGACGACGTCGTCGAAGAGATGATGAGACCGATGACGACTGTGAGCGCCGCACTCGCATAGAGCCCGGCATAGGGCAGCGCCAGCGTGAACGGCAGCGCGCCGAGGATCGAGATCCAGATCACGATCTTGCGGCCGAAGCGATCACCCAAGGGACCGCCGAAGAACGCGCCGACGGCGTTCGCGGCGAGGAAGATGAAGAGATAGATCTGTGCTGTCTGCGTCGACACGCCGAAACGATCGATCAGATAGAAAATGTAATAGCTCGACAGGCTCGAGACGTAGAGCTGCTTCGAGAACAACAGCGCGACCAGCACGAGCAGCGCGACCACGACGCGGCGCGAGCTCGGTGCGTCGGGATGAGCCTGCAGCGCGACCGTCTTCTTCGCCTTGATCAGCGGTTCGTACCAGCGGCCGATGCGCCAGAGGATGACGATCGCGAGGAACGCGATCGACGAGAACCAGGCGATGCTGCCCTGCCCGAACGGCACGACGATCAGCGCTGCCAGCACGGGTCCCATCGAGGTGCCGAAGCTGCCGCCAAGCTGAAACACCGATTGCGCAAAACCGTAACGGCCACCCGAAGCCAGCCGCGCGATGCGCGCGGATTCGGGATGAAACACCGCCGATCCCAGACCGACCAGCGCGGCCGCAATCAGGATGACGAGATATTGCTGCGCGGCGCTGAGAAGCAGCAGGCCGAAGAAGGTCGAGGCCATGCCGATCGACAGCGAGTAAGGCTGCGC
>JAEWHT010000194.1 GCA_023387695.1 Pseudomonadota bacterium
GCCAGATCAGGCGGAACCTCAAGCTCGATCGCGACGTGCCGGTGATCAGGCGCTATATCGGCGCCTTTATCGAAACGTCGCTGCCGACGATCATCCTGATCCTGCAGATCCGCAGCATGGGCGCAAGCCAGGCGCTCGGTTTCGTGTTGCCGCTGGTCTATTTCATCTTCGTCATTCTTTCGACGTTGCGGCTCGATTTCTGGCTGTCGACCTTCACTGGATTTGTCGCAGCAAGCGAACTCCTGGTGGTCGCGCTGTACTACAATCCGGCGAATAGCGCCGGGGAACCCTTGCTCTACTTCCACACCGTGCGCAGCACAGTCATCCTGGTCTGCGGCGTGCTGGCGGGCTCGGTCGGTGCCCAGCTGCGCCGGCAGTTTGGCGCGAGCATTACGGCGGCGACTGCGCGGGATCGGGTGACCAATCTGTTCGGCCAGCACGTGTCGCCGCAGGTGGTCGAGCGGCTGATGGCGGAGGGCACAAGCGTAGCCGGGGATCTCCGCCGCGTCGCGGTGATGTTCGTCGATTTCCGCGGCTTCACCGCAGGCGCACAGTTGCGAACGCCGCAGGAGGTCGTCGACCGGCTCGACGGCGCATTCGCCGTGCTGGTCGATATTCTCGACCGCCACGGCGGCATCGTGAACAAGTTTCTGGGCGACGGCTTTCTCGCGTTGTTCGGAGCTCCGCTGGAAGCCTCCGATGCCGCGCATCGCGCGGTCGCGGCAGGGCGCGACATGCTGACCGCGATGGAGCGCATTAACGCGCAGACGAGCTGGCCGCTGCGGATCGGCATCGGCATCCATTTCGGCGAGGTCGTCGCCGGCAACATCGGCTCGCCCCGGCGCAAGGAATACACCGTGATCGGCGACACCGTGAATTTTGCCTCGCGGCTCGAGGCGCTGAATAAGGAATTTGGCTCGCAGCTCCTGATTTCGGCGTCCGTGCGCGAGGCGCTCGGCAACGACGGTGAGGATGCCGTGGCGCTCGGCGAGGTCACCGTGCGCGGTTACGAGCAGCCGGTTGCCGTGTTTCAATTGGGGTGAGGGGGCAGCTCGCGTTTGTTTGAAGACGCGCGCTGGCATATCCCGGTCGGCTTTCCGCTCTTGCATTCAGGACATCGAAATTCTTTCGACGTCCGTTTGCCACGCGGAGAAACACCATGACCCGATTGACCTTTGTCTCGGCCGCTCTGATTGCCGCTTCCGTCTATCAAATCGAGGCCGCTTCCGCCCGCGACGTCGCGCCGGCGCGACGCGGTGTGGCGCAAGCGACGGCCGATTGCGTCAGGGCACCGGCAATCGGCGCCTACGCGACCGCTCCCTACAAGGAGCCGCCCTGCATGCCCAAGACCACCAACTGACGATCGAGACGAGCCGGGCAGGCCAACGCTGCCGGCCCGGCTCTGCTTCCGCGGTATTTCGGTAGCTCTTGACTCCGTTTTCATCTAGTCATCTATATGACTGTATGAATTCAAATCTGCGCGACGACCGCCTGCCACGCTACCAGCGCCTGCGCGACGACCTCGCCGCGCGGATCAATCGCAATGAGTGGCGGCCGGGCGAGCCGATCCCGTCGGAGGCCGAGCTCGGCGAACATTACGGTGTCGCCATCGGTACCGTGCGCAAGGCGATCGACCAGCTCGTCGCGGATGCTGTGCTGGAGCGGCAGCAGGGCCGCGGCACCTTCGTGCGCCGCGCGCGCTTCAACTCCTCGCTGTTCCGGTTCTTCCGCTTCCAGTCCGAGAGCGGCGAGCGGCGCGTGCCGCAGAGCCGTATCATCCGCCGCAAGAGTGTGCCCGCGACATCCGCCGTGGCATCGGCGCTACGCATTCCCGTTGGCGAGCCCGTGATTAGCCTGTCGCGTCTGCGCCTGATCGACGACGTGCCCTTGCTCGCCGAAGAGATCTGGCTGCAGCAATCTCGTTTCGCGAAAATCCTCGAGATCGACACCGCCGAGTTCGGCGACTTGCTGTATCCGCTCTATGAAGAGCGCTGCGGCGCGGTCGTGGTTTCGGCCGAAGAAATCCTCACGGTCGAGACCGCCAACGAGATGCAGGCGCGTCTACTGCAGCTCGAGGCGCGCGCGCCACTGATCGTGATCGAGCGCCTCGCACTCGATCTGGAACGGCGGCCAATCGAATGGCGCCGCTCGCGCGGGCCAGCGGATCGCTTCCGCTACCACGCCGAGATCCGGTGACAGCGGCCTTCAACGACATCAAACAATAACGCGTACAGGGGTAGGAAACATGTCGAACTGGTACAGTGAGAGCTCGCCGCTGGAGCGGCGTACGTTCTGGGCAAGCTTTGGCGGTTGGGCGTTGGATGCGCTCGACGTCCAGATGTTCGGTCTCGCCATTCCCGCCCTGATCGCGGCTTTCGGCATCAGCAAGGCCGACGCGGGCCTGCTCGGTTCGGTCACGCTGTTCTTCGGCGCGTTCGGCGGTTGGCTCGGCGGCGCGCTCGGTGATCGCTTCGGTCGCGTCAAGGCGCTCCAGATCACGGTTGCGACTTTTGCACTCGCGACGTTCGCCAGTGCCTTTGCGATGAGCTACACGCAGCTCGTGGTGCTCAAGGCGATCCAGGGCCTCGGCTTCGGCGCCGAATGGGCCTGCGGCGCGGTGCTGATGGCCGAGATCATCCGGCCCGAGCATCGCGGCAAGGCGCTCGGCACGGTGCAAAGCGCCTGGGCCGTCGGTTGGGGCGCAGCTGTGCTGCTGTCGGCACTGGTCTTCACCACTGCGCCGGCGGATATCGCCTGGCGGATTCTGTTTGCGATCGGGCTGTTGCCGGCGCTGCTCATCATCTTCATCCGCCGCGGTCTGAAAGAGCCGCCGCGCGCTGTCGCAAAGGAAGCAGAAGCGCCGTTCTTTGCCACGCTCGCCGGCATCTTCCATCCTGACGTGCTGCGCTCGACCCTGGTCGGTGGTCTCTTCGGCATCGGCGCCCATGGCGGCTATGCCGCACTGACGACATTCCTGCCGACATATTTGCGCGAGGTCCGGCATTTGTCTGTGCTCGGCTCCAGCGGTTACCTCGCCGTCATCATCGTCGCCTTCTTCTGTGGCTGCGTTGCGAGCGGAATCATCAGCGACCGCATTGGCCGCCGCGCCAATGTTGCGTTCTTTGCCAGCACCTGCATCGCCACCGTGCTGGTCTATATCTTCGCGCCGCTCACTGATGCGCAGATGCTGGTGCTCGGCTTTCCGCTCGGCTTCTTCTCGGCCGGAATCCCGGCGAGCATGGCGGCGCTGTTCAGCGAGCTCTATCCGGCCGGCGTGCGCGGCACGGGTGTCGGCTTCTGCTACAATTTCGGCCGCGTAGTCTCCGCCGCGTTTCCCTTTCTGGTCGGCTTCCTCAGTGATCGCATCGGACTTGGGCCCGCGATCGGTATCGACGCGGCCTTTGCTTACGCGCTGGTGCTGATCGCCGTGCTGCTGCTGCCCGAAACCCGCGGCAAAGTGTTCGAGGCGCCTGCGGCGACGCGCGCCTGATGAGTAATGAGGAGTAACCACCATGACATCGCCCGAGCGCGGTCTGACGCGCCGTCAGTTTGGCGCGGGCCTCGCATCGCTCACGACCGCGGTCGCGACCACGGCCAGGAGTGAAGCGGCCTTGCCTGTCATCGACACCCACGCCCATGTCTTCCATCGCGAGCTCAAGCTCGCGCCGGGCCGGCGCTATGCGCCTGAGTATGATGCGCCGCTGTCGCTTTATCTCGATCAGCTCGACCGCAACGGCATGACCAATGGCGTGCTTGTGCAGCCGAGCTTTCTCGGTACCCACAATTCCTATCTCGTCGATTGCCTGAAGCAGACCGGCGGTCGCCTGCGCGGCATTGCCGTGGTTGATCCCGCTATCTCCGCGGACGAACTGCGTGCGCTCGACAACGCTGGCATCGTCGGCATCCGTCTCAATCTCGTCGGCCAGCCTTTGCCCGAACTCGCTGCCGCCGAATGGAAGGGATTGCTCGCGAACGTAAAGGCGTTGGGCTGGCAGGTCGAGATCCAGCGCAACGCATCCGATCTCGTCATGCTCGTGCCGCAACTGCTCGATCACGGCGTTACTGTCGTGCTCGATCACTACGCCTTGCCCGATCCGCGCCTCGGTGTGGCCGATCCCGGCTTCCAATCGGTGCTGAAGCTTGGTGCAACACGCAATGTGTGGGTCAAGATCTCGGCGCCGTATCGCAACGGTCCGGCGGGCGAGAGCTTCGCAAAAGAAGCCTATCCGCTGCTGCGCGGCGCTTATGGTCTCGATCGCTTGCTGTGGGGCAGCGACTGGCCGCACACGCAATTCGAGACGACGCAGACCTACGCGAAGAACCGACAATTCCTCGACGTGCTGATTGTCGACGAACGCGAGCGCGCGCAAGTGCTGGCATCGCCGCGGACACTCTTTCGTTTCTGACGCGCGTCGCGATTGCTCCGATTGCACTCAATTTTGGGGCATGACGAGTGATGTTTTTGGCTTGTAGAGTGCTGCGCGGGGCGGCCGGCTTGCGGCCGCCATTCGCGTGAGGACTTGCCATGCAGCGCCGCTATGTCACCGTCGACGTGTTCACCGACCGCGCTTTCGGCGGCAACCAGCTCGCGGTCGTGCTGGATGCAGCCGGGCTCTCCACGCAGCAGATGCAGGCGATCGCGACCGAGTTCAACTATTCCGAGACGACCTTCGTGCTGCCGCCGCGCGACAAGGCCCATGATGCCGAGGTGCGCATCTTCACGCCGGTCAGGGAGATGCCGTTCGCGGGGCATCCCAATGTCGGCACCTCTTTCGTGCTGGCAAATCTCGCGAAAGAACCGAAGCCGCGTTTGCTGTTCGAGGAGATCGCGGGGCTCGTACCGGTCGACATCTTTCGCGAGCAGGGGAGGGTCGTCAGCACCGAGCTCACTGCGCCGCAGCCGCTGTCGCGCTTGGCAGAGGTTTCTGCGGCCGATGTTGCGGCTTGCATCTCGCTCGCGGCTGAAGATATCAGGACCGATCATCACGCGCCGCAAGTTGTTGGCGTTGGAACGCCGTTCCTGGTGGCCGAGGTGCGTTCGCGTGATGCGGTCAAGCGAGCAAGGCCCGACGCCGCCGCGTTCGGCAAGGTCTTGCCGCGAGACGATGCCCGCTCGGTCTGGTTCTATACCCGCGACGTCGGCGCGTCGGAGGCGCCCAGCGAGCGGCAGGCGCGCATGTTCATGCGCGGCGCAGGCGGCCTCGCCGAAGATCCCGCGACAGGCAGTGCCACCGTCGCAGCTGCCGCGCTGTTCGCAGATCTCGATCCCACACGCGACGGCGAGTTGAAGCTCACGGTCGGTCAGGGCTTTGACATGGGCCGGCCCAGCATTCTCAACACGCGTGTCATTAAACGGGACGGCAGGATCGTCTCCGCCCATGTCGGCGGCAGCTGCGTGCAGATGATGGAGGGGACGTTCAGGCTCGCGGGGAAAGAGTAGTTCGTAGCTCGGATGGAGCGAAGCGTAATCCGGGGCGCTGTTTGCGAGGGACGAAGGTCCCGAATTGCGCTTCGCTCCATCCGGGCTACAGACCGTGCAGCTACACCTGCCGCCCCGCTAAATTCTTCACCACCACGCCATCACGCTCCTCGATGATCTCCGCGATCATCTGGCGGTGACAATGGGTGTGGTCACGCTCGTAGCAAAGCAGGCAGACGGGACCGGCCTTCTTCACCAGCGCCGAGAGCTCGTCCATCTGCTCCTTGGCTTCCGGCGTCTTCAGGTGCTTTGAAAAGATCTTCTCCAGCACGTCGTATTGCCCGCTGCGCGCAGCAAGCCGTCCTTCCTTGGGCGTACCGAGCGCGGCGAGATGAACATAGGCGATGCCGCGCTCGTCGAGACCTGCGGCCAATTGCTTCTTGGAAAAGCCCGGCCGCCGCGACGACGTCACCGCGCGCACGTCCACCAAGAGCTTGACGCCAGCCTGCTCCAACTCGTCCAGCACGGCCTTATGTGGCGTCTGCTCATAACCGATGGTGAAGAGCTTCTTCGCCTTGGCCATGATCTCTCCTCACGACACTCGCGCGATCAGTTCCATGGCGCCGTGCGGCGCGCGCACCTTGCCCTCATGGATGACATAGGCGAACACGTCGCGCGGCTCCTTCTTCGGTTTGGCCTTGTCGACTTTCGGCAGGTCGTCGGGTTCACTTCCCTCGGCCCAGGCCTGAAAGCGTCCGGCCCAGGCATCGAGCTGCTTCGGTGGATAGCAGGTCTTGATCTCGTCATCGCCCTTCTGCAGCCGGGCATAGACGAAGTCGCCGGCGACATCGGCGATGGCAGGATATTTGCCGTGCTCGGCGAACACGACCGGCGTCTCGAACTCGCGGATCAGCGCAATGAAATCAGGCGCGCAGAAACTGTCATGGCGCACTTCGACCACATGGCGCAGAGCGCGACCCTCGAGCTTGCGCGGCAGCAGCTCCAGGAACTTGCCGAAATCGGCGCCGTCGAATTTCTTGGTCGGCGCAAATTGCCAGAGCACCGGGCCGAGATGATCGCCGAGTTCCAGCACGCCGGAATCGTAGAACCGCTTGATGGAATCGCCGGCCTCGGCGAGCACGCGGCGATTGGTGGCAAAGCGCGGTCCCTTCACCGAGAACACGAAGCCCTCAGGCACTTCACTGGCCCATTTGCGAAAGCTCTCCGGCTTCTGCGAGCCGTAATAGGTGCCGTTGATCTCGATCGAGGTCAGCTTCGAGGCGGCGTAGCACAGCTCCTTCGCCTGTGTCAGCTTCTCCGGATAGAACACGCCGCGCCAAGGCTCGAAGGTCCAGCCGCCGATGCCAATGAAGATGTTGCCGGATTTTTTGGTCGCGGTTTTTGCTTTGGCCACGGGGGATCTCGCATCGACGGGAAGGGGAGGGCTGCATCCTATTCAAACCAGAAGTGATTGGCCAGTTATCGCATCCCGTCTAAGCCGACGACGAAATCTGCACAAAGAGGAGAACAAGATGCGGATGCTGATGCTGGGAGCGGCGCTGGTCATGATGACATCTGCTGCCATGACCTGTTCTGCGATGGCGGATGATGACGACGCCAAAGGCGCGCAGAAGCTCGCCATGCAGGGACGCGACGATTACTGGCATTGCCTGGCGCGGGAATATTCGCGCGACAGCAATCAGGGCATGACGGAACAGGATTTCGGCCGCTCGGTCGCCGGAGCCTGTCCGTCGGAGCGGCAATATTACCGGGTCGCGCTGCTCGACTATCTCACCGCGCAATACCCGACCATCGATTCCGGTGCCCATCTCGCGACCGCGAACAGGGCGGTGGAGTCGGCGCAGAAGGACATCGTGACCGCCTACGTCAAGCACCGGCCGCCGCAGAAATAGCCCTGTGAACCGGCGCGGTCCGACGGCCCTTCCGGCCGCGCGTTCATCCATGGTATGACTGGGCTGATCTGGAACAGGGACGGGTTGGCATGTCGTCTGAGTCGGTAGGTGGCATCTTTGGCGCGATCGTCGCGGCGGTCGTGCTGGCGGTTGCCGTCGTCTTTGGGCCGATCGGGCAGTACGGCAAGCCGCCGAAGCCGGCCAAGGTCGAGCCGGCGCCCGCCGCCATGGCGCCCGCAGCCCCTGCCGCGCCGGCGCCGCGGGGCCCGGTGATCCGGGAAGTCCCGAACCAGTAATGGCCTGAAAACGGCAGGTTTAGCCCCTTGCAAAGCGAGTTAGTCGTACCCATCTAGCTTTTAACGGCGACGTTGAGCCAAAAGCTCCGGCGCTGGGACGACCTTGGAATAGCTTGGGCTGCGCCGGATGTACGCGCGGTCCGCCGTTCCGGGGTCGTTGGCATTTTCGGGCCCCTTTTTGGCCCAGTCCCCCAGCTTGTTAGCCCAAGAACTTAGCATCCAACTTGGCATCGCAGGACGCGGCGGATATACGCTGCCGTCATGAACGAAGCGATCAGACCGGGCATCGACAATCAGGCTCAAGAGGGGCCGGAACTGTCGGTCATCGTCCCGACCTTCAACGAACGCGACAACGTCACGGTGCTGTACCGGCGGCTGGAGGCGACGCTTCACAACGTCGCCTGGGAAGTCGTGTTCGTCGACGACAATTCGCCCGACGGCACCTGGGACGTCGTGCGCGAACTGGCGCAGAAGGACAGCCGCGTGCGTTGCATCCGCCGCATCGGTCGCCGCGGCCTGTCGGGCGCCTGCATCGAAGGCATCCTCGCTTCGAGCGCGCCCTATGCGGCCGTGATCGACGCCGATCTCCAGCACGACGAGACCCAGCTGCCGAAGATGCTGTTGCTGCTCGCAAGCGACCAGGCCGACCTCGTCGTCGGCAGCCGCTACATCGAGGGCTACAAGAGCGAAGGTTTCAACAAGCAGCGCGCCGGCGCCAG
>JAEWHT010000248.1 GCA_023387695.1 Pseudomonadota bacterium
GGGTGATGCCGGCGAGGCGGAACAGATTGTAGGCGAAGTACCAGTTGAGATCCGGCACCGTCATCTTGGTGACGTTGCAATAGATCTGCGCGGCTTCCTCCACGCTCGGGATGTTGAGCGCCTTGAGATCGACGCCCTGCAGACCCGGCATGACCCACTGCATCAAGAGATAGGTGAAGTCGGCCATGGGATCGCCCAAGGTCGACAACTCCCAGTCCAGCACCGCCAGCACGCGCGGTTCCGTCGGGTGGAAAATCATATTGTCGAGGCGGTAGTCGCCGTGAACGATCGAGACGCGCGCCTGCTCCGGCACGGTCTTCGGCAGCCACTCCGCAACCTTCTCGAACTCGGGAATATGCTGCGTCTCGGACGCCCGATATTGCTTGGTCCAGCGATCGATCTGGCGCGCGAAATAATTGCCGGGCTTGCCGAAATCACCGAGGCCGATGGCCACGGGATCGTACATGTGAAGCTTCGCCAGCGTCTCGATCTTGCTCGTGAAGATCTTGCGGCGCGCATCGTTATCCTGGCTCGGCAGCGACGGATCCCAGAACACCCGGCCCTCTTCCATCGACATGATGTAGAAGGCGGCGCCGATGATGCTGTCGTCCTGGCACAGCGCGTAGGCGTGCGCGACGGGGAAACCCTGCTTTCCAAGGGCTGCGATGACGCGATATTCGCGATCGACCGCATGCGCCGACGGCAGCAATTTGCCGAACGGCTTGCGACGCATCACGTAGGAGCGCTTCGGCGTGTTGAGGCGGTAGGTCGGGTTGGACTGGCCGCCCTTGAACTGCAGCACGACCAGCGGGCCTTCAAAGCCTTCGACGTGCTCGCGCATCCAGGCTTCGAGCCGCATCTCGTCGAAGCGATGTCGCTCCTCGACCGGCTTGGTGCCCGAGAACTCTTCGTCTTTCCTGACGCCGTCAGCCACGGTGACGCTCCCTCTTCAGTCCGAACATGATCCTAATCGGTAACCGCTGGCGCACTTGCGTCAAGCGGTCACCGCCATCATGCCCTGTCGTTTCTGCAAGTCGGGAATGCCGCGGGGCATTCCCGATTAGCGCTCGCTCTTAATGCTTGGGCGAGTTGGCATACTTCCGAACCTCGAGCCGTGCAATGGCGCGATTGTGCACCTCGTCCGGGCCGTCGGCGAGACGCAGCGTGCGGATGCCCGCATAGTCCTTGGCAAGACCCGCTTCATCAGAGACGCCAGCGCCGCCGAAAGCCTGGATCGCCTCGTCGATGATCTTCAGCGCCATGTTGGGCGCTGCGACCTTGATCATGGCGATCTCGGCCTGCGCAGTCTTGTTGCCGACCTTGTCCATCATGTCAGCGGCCTTGAGGCAAAGCAGACGCGTCATTTCGATATTGGTGCGGGCTTCACCAATGCGCTGCTCCCACACGGAATGCTCGACGATCTTCTTGCCGAAGGCGGTGCGCGACATCAGGCGCTTGACCATCTTCTCGAGCGCTTCCTCGGCCTTGCCGATGGTGCGCATGCAGTGGTGAATACGGCCCGGACCGAGCCGGCCCTGCGCGATCTCGAAGCCACGGCCCTCACCGAGCAGGATGTTCTCCTTCGGCACGCGCACGTTCTCGAGCAGCACCTGGGCGTGGCCGTGCGGCGCGTCATCGAAGCCGAACACCGGCAGCATCTTCTCGACCTTGATGCCGGGTGTGTCGAGCGGAACCAGGATCTGCGACTGCTGCTGATGCTTGGCCGCGTTGAAATCGGTCTTGCCCATCAGGATCGCGATCTTGCAGCGGGGATCGCCGACGCCGGACGACCACCATTTGCGGCCGTTGATGACGTAGTGATCGCCGTCCTTCTTGATGCTGGTCTCGATGTTGGTGGCATCCGATGAGGCGACCGCCGGCTCCGTCATGAGGAAGGCCGAGCGGATCTCGCCGTCCATCAGCGGACGGAGCCATTTGCGCTTCTGCTCCTTGGAGCCGTAGCGCATGAACACTTCCATGTTGCCGGTGTCGGGCGCGGAACAGTTGAAGACTTCCGAAGCCCAGGAGATGTGGCCCATCTGCTCCGAGAGCAGCGCGTATTCAAGATTGGTCAATCCCGCACCGCGGAATTCGTCATCCTCATGCTCGTTCGGCGGCATGAACATGTTCCAGAGGCCTTCGGCCTTCGCCTTCTTCTTGAGGTCTTCGAGCACCGGGATCACCTTCCAGCGCTCGCCGCTGTGATCCTGCTCGTTATAGATCGGCACCGCCGGACGCACGTGCTTGGCCATGAAGGACTGCACGCGATCGAGCCATTCCTTCTGCTTGGGCGACATATCGAAGTCCATGGGACGCTCCTCGGTCTCTCTTTGCGATCTCGTTTTGCGCCGGACTGTCCTCCCGCACTGCGCGGCCTGCAAGCGCCATTCGGCGGTTCGCGGGGCGTGGAACCAGCATCGCTCTCAGGAGCGGCGCAATTCCATCATGCGGATTGACTTTTCCCGGCCTTCAAACGATAGTTTCATACATGTGTTTGAATTGCAACTCCCTCAGGGAGAGCGCCCATGCCCAGCGATCATACGAGGTCTTCCATTCTCGCCGCCGCCGAACGGCTCTATGCCGATCGCGGCTTCGGCGACGTCACGCTGCGCGACATCGTCGCGGAGGCCAACGTCAATCTGGCGGCGGTGAACTATCATTTCGGCTCGAAGGACGAGCTGATCGCGGAATTATTTGTCACCCGCTCGATCGCGACCAACCGCGAGCGTCTTCGCGAGTTGAAGGCAGCCGAGGAAGCAGGCGGCGGCCGCGCACCGATCGAGGTGATTTTGCGTGCGCTGGTCGGCCCGACCTTGCGCGGTTGCCTTGGGCCAGAGAACCAGCGCTCGACCGCGGCGCGCTTCATGATCCGCGCCTCGATCGAATCCGTGCCGCCGATCCGCCGCATCAAGAACCGCGAGATCGACCACTTGCGGAAATTCGCAGGCGCGATGCGTCGCTCCCTGCCCGATCGCAGCGACGTCGATATCTATTGGGGCCTGAACTTCGCCCTCGCCATGGCGCACCACACCATCCGCGAGAGCGAACGCCTGATAAAGCTGTCGGAAGGCCAGTGCGACCTCGACGATGTCGAGGACGTGGTCGCGCGTGTCGTCAGCGTGGCGACGATGGCGCTGACGGCGGGCGGAAGCGCGAAGGCTCCGGCGCGCGCACTGGCTCGGTAAGCTCTTACATCATCGCGATGCAGTCGATCTCGACGTCGAACGGGCCGAACCATTCGGGCGTGACGACGAAAATCCGCGCGGGCGGATCGACCGGGAAGTAACGCGCATAGATCGCGTTGAACGCGGCGAAATGTTTTGTCGCGGTGCAGTAGACATTGCACTTCATGACGTTGTCGAGCGATGCGCCGGCTGTCTGAAGGCACAGCTTCATCTGCTCCATGATGATCTCGCTCTGCCGCTCGATTCCCATTCCGCCGATCTCGCCCGTCTCCGGGTCGAATGGCGGCAGGCCGGCGACAAAGATCATGTTGCCGGCGCGCGTGACTGGTGAGGTCGGCGCCTTCACGCGATCGAGAAAGGACGAGATTGGTTCGACGCGGAGCGCTTCGCGTTTCATGGGCGGTCACCATCGGTACGAGCGAGACTGGCGCCTGACTACATTATAATGCAGCCGGCATGTTTCGCTTCTGATCGAAGTGTGATCGCGCCTTGCGCGGGAGCTTACGCCCGCTGCGGCATCTCCTCGGCCTCTTCCTTGGCGAGCAGCAGCAGCATCTCGATGCCCATATCGCCTTCCTGCGGCGAACGGATGAACTTGATCTCTTCGGCACTTTGCCGCAGCGCGGCAATAATGGCGACAGCCTGGTTGGCCGTTGCCGCCTCAGTCGCCAGAATGGACTTCTGGTTCTTCGCCTGGAACCCGATCGTGTAGGACATGCACTTGTCTCCCCGAACTCAGTGAGGAGATCGAATCTGAGTCGCGGGCGAAGCGGAAGTCGGTGAGAGTACGGACCGGGTTTATCTGGGGATTGCGCGCAAGCCCCACGCAAGGCCGCGCAATCGTCTTGCTTTCGTCATCAGACGATGCGCAGCGATCTACGCCAGCCCCAACATCGCGCGCGCATCCTGTGCACTCGCAACACTTGCCCCAAGGCTCTTCAAGATGCCCGCCGCATGCGTGACCAGCTCCGCATTGGTCTTCGCCAGCACGCCCTTGGACATATAGAGATTGTCCTCCATGCCGACGCGGACGTGGCCGCCGAGCAGCCAGGCTTGCGCCACCATCGGGAATTCGGCGCGGCCGATGCCGAAGCCGGACCAGATCGCGCCCGGCGGCAACAGGCTGCGGGCATAGAACATCGTTTCCGGCGTCGCCGAGAAGCCGTACTTCACCCCGAGCACGAGCGAGAACAGGCCCGGCCCCTTCAGCGAGCCATCGGCGAGCATGTCGCGCGCCAGATGGCAGTCGCCGGAATCGAACAGCTCGATCTCCGGCAGCACGCCGACGGCCTTCATGCGCTCCGCCATGATGCGGACATTGCGCGGCGTGTTGATCACGACCTCGCCGCCGGAATTCATGGTGTTGAGGTCGAGCGTGCAGATGTCGGGCTTGATGAGCTCGATATGCTCGACGCGCTTCTCCGGCTGGAGCAACGTGGTGCCGGGACCCGCGACGCGCGGGTCTTCGATCGAGGGCACGAAGCGACCGCCGGGCCCGGTCGTGAGGTTGATGACCAAGCTCTTGTTGCGGGCGCGGATGCGATCGACGACATCGCGGTAGAGATCGATCGCCATCGAGGGCCGCCCCGTGGCGGGGTCGCGCACATGGATGTGGGCGATCGCAGCGCCGGCCTCGGCCGCTTCCAGCGCTGAAGTCGCGATCTGCTCAGGCGTGATCGGCAGATATGGCGATTGCTCGGGCTTTGTGAGGTTGCCCGTGATCGCGCAGGTGATGATGGTCTTGGTCATGAGATCAGATGATCCCCTGCTTCTTGAGCTCGTCGATCTTGCCGGCATCGTAGCCGAGCTTGCCGCCGAGGATCTCCTGGGTGTGCTCGCCGAGCAGAGGCGGCGCGCGGTAAGTCTCGATCGGGGTTCCCGAGAAAGTCAGCGCGTTGCGGATCAGCGAGAGATCGGGCTCGAAGGGATGATCGACTTTCACCCGCATGCCGCGCGACTGCACGTGCGGGTCGGCAAAAACCTGCTCGAAATTGTTGATCGGGCCGGACGGCACGCCGGCCTCCTCGAGCTTGTCGAGCCAGTAGGCCACCGGCTGCTTCAGGAACAGGCCGGCGAAGATCGCCATGATCTCCTTGCCGTGCACGACACGGTCGTTGTTCTTGACGAAGCGCGGATCGCTCGCAAGCTCCGGCTGGCCGAGCACGGCGCAGGTCTTCCGGAATTGGCCGTCATTGCCGACCACCAGCATCAGCTCACCATCGGTGCAGCGAAACACGCCGGCGGGCATGCCGCCATTGCCCCAGGTGCCGCGCCGCGGCGGCGTCTTGCCGTTGACGAGATAGATCTGCAGCCAGTGCGACAGCGACGCGATGACGGTATCGAACAGGCAGACGTCGATGTGCTGCCCCTGCCCGCCATTGGCGTCGCGATGATAGAGGGCGGACAGCAGCCCGATCGAGGTGTTCATGCCGGTCATGTAATCGACAATCGACGGGCCGACTTTCATCGGCCCCTCGCCGGGCTCGCCGTCGATATGACCCGTGACGCTCATCAGGCCGCCCATCGCCTGGAGGATGGCGTCGTAGCCGGCGCGCGGCGCGTAAGGCCCCGTCTGGCCGAAGCCGGTCACCGAGCAATAGATGATCTTCGGGTTGATCGCCTTGATCGTCTCATAGTCGAGGCCGTAGCGCTTGAGGTCGCCGACCTTGTAGTTCTCCATGAAGACGTCGGCGTCCTTGGCAAGCTCGCGGATGATCGCCTGCCCCTCGGGCTTGGCGATGTTGACGGTGACCGACTTCTTGTTGCGGTTGGCGCAGAGATAAAAGGAATTGTTGTTGTTCGCCTTCCCTTCGGGGTCTGTCAGGTAAGGCGGGCCGAAGGCGCGCGCGTCGTCACCGGTCCCGGGCCGCTCGATCTTGATCACCTCGGCACCGAGATCGCCCAGCATCTGGGCCGACAAGGGGCCTGCGAGCACACGCGTGAGGTCAAGGATCTTGATGCCTGAGAGCGGCAGGGCCGACATGTCGATTTCCTCCGGGGAACTGAATATTGGCGCGGCGGCGAGATCGC